>NZ_BCBP01000051.1:0-70304 GCF_001753955.1 Pseudomonas sp. NBRC 111139 | reverse complement strand
CCTTAGGTTGTATCGAGACGGATTTGGAGTGGTTCCAGATCTGACAACCGTAAGTAAGGAGTTTGTATGCAAAGTGAAAAAGAAACCGCTGAACAGCGCTTGGCTAAACGTAAGAAGCCTCTCAAAGGCCTTGACCTCGCAATGCTTCTCGTCAGACTGTTTGATATTGGTCTGAGGCTGGTAGAGAAGTATTTCGGTGACGGCAACGGAGGATGATTTAGCATACCCCCCTTTTAATCCACTCATTGTAGGTGGCTATCATGCTTTCGAAAGCGCTTCTATTGCTCAGAAAATATCACGATCTTACCCAATCTCAGCTCGCATCCGAGCTAGGCGTTTCTAACTCGTATTTATCAGAAATTGAATGCGGTAAAAAGCAGCCTTCGCTAGATATTCTAGGCAAATATAGTAATTTTTTTGAGATTCCACTGTCGTCCATCATTTTCTTTTCGGAGCATGTCGATGATAAGAAAATTACGGAAAAGGCAAGGCTAGGTTTCGCTGGGTCAATATTGACTATGTTGGAATGGAATCTCAAACGACATGAAAAAAAGAAAAAGCTCACCGCCTGACAAAAGCATTCCTTTAGATCAATGCGCCTTATTTAAAGTTAGATCTAAACGGCGCTTGTGCGAGATTTTGAGAGTCCCACTATCTTCTCTGAAAGGGCTGATGGATGATGATCAAAACTATCATGCTGTTGAAATCGAAGAGTTTGTTAACGAACTGACTGGGAAAAGAAAAAAAGCTAGAATTGCTAGTGTGCCTAATTTTTGGCTAAAAAAGCTTCACTTAAGAGTACATGATTTATTGTCGGCGATTACTACGCCCATCTATGCGCACGGATCAATAAAAAAACGCTCTTATATTACAAATGCTTTGGTTCACGTTGAAGCTAAAGAGTTTCTGACGATGGACCTAAGAGATTTTTTTCGGTCAGTAAAAAGGCACCACGTCTATTTTTTCTTTAAAGATAAAATGGCTTGCTCCAGCGATGTTGCTGGTGTTTTGAGTTATCTATTAACGTACCAGGGCGCGTTGCCAGTTGGTAGCCCTGTTAGTGCGACACTTGCGATGTGGGTTTGCCATGCTATGTTTGAGCAGCTTAACAAGCTCGCATCAAGTTATGCACTTAAATTTTCTACTTTCGTAGATGACCTGACATTCTCTGGTGATGTGGTTCCGAGTAAATTTCAGCTATTGGTTGAACGAATTTGTCAGCAGTCTGGCTTGTCAATCCGTGAAGATAAGACGTTTCTGTACAAAAACGGGATGGCCGCATCAGTAACAGGTGTGATAATTCATAATGGTTCCATAAAACCTCCGCATTCCCGCTATCAAAATCTTAGAAAGCTCTCCACTGTTCTTAGTCAGCAAGGAAGGCACGCTGTGATCAACGGAAAATATGCGAGATATTCGTTTCAAGGCGGACGAAATGAAACAAGGCTTTTAAGAAGAATCAATAATGTGCAATCGAATGATTCGATTTGAATTGTATAGTCTCACCCTCTATGGGTTGAAGGGATCGTAAGAATATTTCCTTGTTAGTTGTCAGGCTTAGAGTCTTGAGCTTGTACTTGGTCATAAATGCTCAGTAGATTACCCTTCCATGTCTCAAGCTAAACCGAATAGAGAAGTTTGATCTGCCTATCCCCCGCAGACAACATACGGCTATCAGGCTCGCGCAGGCGATGCGAAATTAGCTGTTAGGCTTGGAGTCAAGTCTTCAAATATAAACATCTGGTGTGTCTCCCATATAAGGCACATTGAAGTCTGCTTTGATTTTTTTGCTCAGTGTTAGCTGCAGTACTTCTACCCAAGCACTAGGAGGCATAGAATTATAAATATGAGTGATGCATAGATGAAATCTATGACTTTCTTTATTCTCCCATAGTTTTCAATGGCTTCCCTGATAGGACGCCTTGATATCTTCTTTAACTCGCTCTCTGAAATCAATGAGCTCAGGCCCTTACTCCAATTTCGACGGAATCTTATTTGTGAGCGGATGAACATTTTATTTTGATAGCCTGTTAGTAAAATGCTAGTCGCAAGCCAGGCTGCCGTTGCTATTAGCAGGGAATGTGCGCCCTCCCTGGTAATTATGTTTTTTGCAACCAATGTCTGCCTTAATGCGGCAATTATGAAAGTTATACTTGCATCGCGAAGAAGGCTGGTCGTAAGTGCGCTCGTTTTGTCAATAATTTTGCTTGTCTCGTCTGATACTGTTTTTCGAATATCAGTAATGGCTTTTAATAATTCTCCAGTCTTGACTAGTAAATGACTTCTGTAGTCTTCACGGGCACTGGATAGGGAAGGTCTGAGCACTCTAGATATATATTTGGTCCAGCTTTCCGATTGCTTTAGATCATTGTTTGAAAGCCGCTGGGACAGTAGGGTATGTCGCACCTCGGTTTCTCTTGATGTCTCAAAAACCCAGTACACAGCTTCGTGAATACTGGAGTGTGTATCTCTAGTAATCGAGGTGAATGCCACCTCATTAGGAATATTTAGTGTTTTGCTCCCCTTTATAGTATGGTATTGGACGCCGTCTGTAGAGGAGATTTCTGAGGCCAAAAGTAGGGCTGCTCTAGGGGTGGCGATATCTAACCACTTTGAGAATAAGTCATCAGGAGTGTCAGGTTCGGTAGGCGTTACCCAGAACAGTTGGTTTGAAGTCACTTGAGCACCGGTGTAATCCTTTAGGATCTTCCGAGGGTCTGCAGTCTCTATATTTTTTTCATGTTCCTGTTCTTTGTCACCATCAAAAGCCCATTTCCTGAAGCGGCAAGTTAAAGTCGAGAACTCGCTGAAATCCTCATGAATGAAAATGTTCTGAGATTTACTAATTTCGCTTGATTCAAGATTTTTTAAGAAACCTTGTTTCGTAAAAAAATATCTATTCTCAAGGTTTCTTGATTTATTGAATGCTATTAGTTCGATCTCGAAATTTAAGTGGCTATCAGGTGTCGGCAGACTTATTTTTTCGTCAAATGCATCGCTAATTTGAATTGAGAAGTCAATGCCATTATTCGCGAGTGTGTTCAAGTCGCTAAATAATGACTCATCTGTACGATCCTTCGGGCGGTAGAACGCCGTATCCAAAGACTCACTTACGAAACAAAGTCTAGATAGAATTTCAATCATCTGACTCGTCTTCCAGGACGTATTGGTCTGTGACAATCCGAATGATTTTTTTTGCACCGTCTTCTTCAAAAAAAATATTCTTATTTACGTCGTCGCTTGTATAGGTCACTCGAACTCCTTCATAAGTTTGCTTTATTCTCTTGGAGCCTTGCTTGATCGCTTCAGGAGAGATTTCAAACTTTTCGCTTGATATTTTTTGCTTTTTTAAAGATGCTGCAAAGGCCTTTTTTATCTTGTCTTCTTTGTGGGCCTCACCAAATGCAGCTGTGAGAATTTGCTCGTGATTTTCAGGGTCGAACTCTACGGTGTCTTTTACAGCCTGTCGTATCTTGCTTTTAAGCCTTTTTCTAATTTCAGGAGGGATTAAAGTTGGTTGACTTTTTGCTGTTTCTTCTAGTGCTGTAATAAGCCTTTCTGTTAATAGAGTACTGGAGAAAAGGCGATCAGCTTGCAAAAAGTCTTTTAGCTTTTCTGTTATATCACCTTTGCTACCACTTCTGTCTGTACATATTATGCTGGAGTTAGGGCATGAAATATCAAAGAGCACCGACTTTTGAATGGCTTTCTTGTCTTGAACAAAGTTGTTTAAGAACTGATTGAGAATAGGCTTCGCTTTTCCGTCGTTTAGCACTTCGGTGGTATACGATATTACTGTCATGTCGTCATATTTTATTATTGCCCCATAGGTTTTGTCCTTGTTCTTTATTTTAAGGAGCATAAGTGCGCCAGGTATCAGTCGTTTGTCTGACTGAAAAAGTTCCTGGAATTTTTCGGCGAGGCGTTCTGAAGTGTCAACAAACGCGTGTTGACTTGTCAGTGCAGTCCTTACTTGATCTTTTATCCAAGAGTTATCTTGGAATCGATATTTGGTTCCCTTTGTCGTTTCTCTCAATCGGTCGATGAAAAACGTTGAGTAGTCTTCAGGCGTTTCTACCTCCATTAATATCTTCGGTGTGCTTAAGTCGGGGCTGACTATATGGAATATGATGCGGTCTAGTTCCGCATCATCTTCAATATGATATTCAGTATCAGCTAGGATTTCTTCAGGCATGGTTTCCTCTAACGTTTTAGTTTTATGCTTGGAAGTCTATGGTGAGCAGCTTGGAACTTTAGATTTAGACGCTTTGGAACAGCTCATTGAGCTTGCTAAGCTTTGTGACTCGGTCGGGGAGACACGATCAATCGGAGACTGCGAACTTTCTCTGCACTGAATTGCCCCTGGATCATTGAAGATCCAATCACTTAACGTTTGCATCTTCATTGTTACGAAGCAGCACCCCGAGACATACGGGGTGGCAAGTCATGTAGATTGGGATGGAACACCGACAGTAACTGGGACGGCGATGCATAAGCAGATGCATGAGGGCATTGCCAGGGACACCTTCGTGCTGCGACGGCAGGTGCAGGGTTGGCCGGCAGGTCGGATGAAATGAACCTGTTGGACATGCGCCAAGCTTTGAGGGCGGGAGTAGAATCCATTCTCTGACCTTCAGCGTTCCTGAGTTAGCTGAATATGACCGAAACCTACCGTAATGGCACGATAATACTGCAATCGACGAAGAATTTTTTGCGCACCGATGCAGGCAAATCCGTTCCTTGGCTGCTCACTACTGAGGAAATGGGTCAAAAAGAGACCCACTGCTACCCTTCTACTCTCACTCCAGCCAAGCAAAACCTCTATTGATGCTGAGTGCTGTAGGCAGGCTCGCACCGCATTGCTCGCGACAGCAGTATGCCTGTCGATCAGAGAGATAAGCGCCTCGATCCTCAGTATGGTGATCGGCACCGACAGGCGCGCGATGTTTTAGCCGACCTATCGTGACGACCGCAGTCGTAGGGATTTGAGCGCGTCGACGACCCGTGGTGGGGCTCATCCTGGTACACCCCTAGCGCGTGTTCGTGAAGACCTGGACCATCCTAGGAACTCTGGTGAAGCTCGCCGAGCAGTATGGACTGGTTGTTTACGCATCGAGCTGTGAGCCGCTAGACTCCTTCAAGCTGTAGGACTAGTAGATTGACTTTACTGGTAATACCCGGGAACACTCAGCGATCAACACCCTCGACAGAATCAGCACGGTGAATTTCAGCTGTTGGTGTTTAGGATAGTTTGGTCCGATACTTGACGTCGGACCATGAAGTTAGCCATGCTGTAAACTAATAATGAGCATATGCTCTCGTGATAACTTGATAAGGACGCTTGTATGCCAGAAGGGATTCCTACAGCTGCACAGCTTTGGCATGGTGACATATCATTCTTTTCCCTTGATACGGACCTCATACAGTCAGCCGGTTTCAACTTCGATGGTGGTCAACTTAAGCAATTGCCCAAACAACTTCCAGATACGATGAGCCTCCGCCTGCCGGAAATCGTTGCACAAGAAATCGTCTCTCATCGCATGGAAAAGGTCAGTAAAGCAATTCAGCAATTCCAAACCTCCTCAAATGAATTGAAGAGACTCGCTTCCGTCGCGATGGGGGATATTGACCAAGCCTTCACTAAGCTGGATGTCAAATCCAATGCAAGGAGTTACTACTATAAGCAGATTGAGGATTACGTATCGATCTGTCAGGGTACTATTCTGCCAATTGACGGTCATTTGCTAGCGCAGCGTATGTTTAACCTTTACTTCGATGGTGAGCCTCCATTCGATACACGAAAGGAAAAGAAGGCCGAATTCCCGGATGCTGCCTCCGTACTCCTACTGGAAGACTTTGCTAGGAGTCACCACACGATTGGCTTAATTGCTTCTCGTGACGGGGGATGGAGCAAATTCGCTGAGACCTCTGAATATCTGTATTGCGTGCGATCAATCGAAGATTTAGCTGCGCTTTTTGCAGCCACAGATGCACACGCTAAAGCCATCGAAGCGAAGGTAATAGAGTCAGTTCAGGATGATCACTCAAGTCTTAGGGATAGCCTGAATGATGCGTTGTACGATCATGTGAGTGATTCATCATGGCATGCTACACATGTAGAAACTCATACGGTTTCTAGGGTGGAGGCAGAGGTCTGCGAAACAAAACTTAAAGACTATGAAATTGAATCGGCTGAAGTGTGGTCTATCAGCCCAGATAAGAAAACTTGGGTGATTGAACTGGTTGTGAAGGCAAGTGTCGAGCTCTCGATTAGTGCGGAGTTTTTTGCTTGGGACTACATTGACCGAGACGAGGTTTCCATAGGTTGGGATGTGTACCCAGCTGTAAGTTCAATTGAGGCTCAAGTTTACTTTACGTGCGGTGGAGTCGAAGAAGATACTCAGCCCGACGACTGGGATATCGAAATTGAGATCGCAAGTGGTGAATATGAATGTGCCCCGATGAATGTAGAGCCCGATTTTTCTGACTGAGGTCGATACAGTCTGTCCCAGATTTTATGTGCATCCTGCCGGGGTAGCTATCGTGAGCCCCGCTCCAGCCAAGAGCTCGTCGCTTGGGTGCGCGAGCACGTCTACAAGGCGGCGCATTCATTCAGGTCATGGCGGGTCTCGGCGTATTAAGTGGCCCAGTAACTTCTAGTTCATAAGGTTGGAAAATGACCATTAAGGTTGGTACGAAAATTTCGTCTCTAGTCATCCTGGCCACCGCTAGCTTATGAACTAGCAATCTGCATACTTACTTTGGGGGTAGAGACTCGTAACGTTCTGACTTGGTGGTATTTACGTCAAGGTCCGATAATTTTTCTACGTTGTTTTCTCGAAGAATTGACCGAAGGTTAGTCTTTGTTACATAGATCGGCATCGGATAAGTAAAGCCTTTATCCTCATCGGAAAAATCTGGGACCTCTGCAGATTGGTTTTTTCTCATTTCTCTACTCGCATGGCTAAGTTCAGAATGTTAGAGGTGTGGCTGTCGTTGGTGCAGTAATATCTAGTCATTAGGTGGACATTTATTAACGAAATCTGATATTTCATCCGCTCCGTCACCAACATTATCGACTTCGGGCATATGGTTATTTTCATCCGTCGTCTCTACGCCTTCGTTGATTTTGGATGCTAGTCGTCCTCCTGCAGAGCTTGCCAATGCGGCATTGGCCCTGTCGCTGATGCTTTGGCCTATATGTTCCGTGAGGAGTGAACCTGCTTTCGATGCTACTCTGAGAGCAGTCGAAAGCTGGGAAGCGTAGTCCGAATCCTGGCTCTTTTTGGGCGTCCCCATTGCATGCCCTAAAGCTGAATGCGTTGAATCAGTCGATGCGTTCTGCTCGTTCACCAGATCATTGCTGATGATCCCGCTATCGCTCGGAGTATCTTCGATGTTGGCTTGAGCAGCCTTGAAAGCAGCAGCAAGGGCTGTGGCACCTCCGGCAATCTCTTTTGTTCCTGCTAACGCGGTTGTGCCTGCAGAAGTTACTGCAGAGGCCGCCATAGCAGCCGCACCGAGCGCAGCCCCGACTCCAAAGCTACCGATCCCAGAGCCTTGACCTGTAGAGCCTACTATTCCTGCCAGCATAAGAGGGAGTTTGTTGACCAAGGAAAGCAAGATCACTGATGCAACCAGCAACACGCAGAGACTGTTCAAGTCCGGAGTTCCGGTCGCAAAGGCCCTGTAATACTGATCCAAGAATGACTTACCCACTCCAATTAAAAATGTCATGGTGAAAAGCTGGACACCAATCCCGAGTACGGTTTTGTAGAAGCTAATGGCGATATCTGACGTCCACCGGCTACCGCCAAAGCCCAGGAGGAAGATCCCCGCGTAAGCAAGCAGCCAAGCCGATACGAGCAATAGCAGCATGTTCACGGCGATGAGTGCCAAAATCACCAGAACCACTATTGCGGCTGCGAGCATCAATGCGGATACCACTGGGGACAACACCGAGGCAGAAGCGCTGACCTTGGTCAGGATGCCGAATCCGATATCCACAATGCTTGACGGAGACAATCCGGTACCTAGCCCTACCGCCTTGGCGCTTATCGCACGCATCGTGTTGATGATGGACATTGAGATCGCTGGGCCATTTTGGAGCAGCCACCAGAAAAAGCCCATGGTGCCGAAGAAGCGGATGGTTTCGGCAAAAAATGACTGTAGATCAGCATTTCGTAATGCCATGAGGCCGTAAGTCCAAACCATACTGATCAGCGCGAGGCTCCAGAACAGCCATGACGCGCTGGAGGTGATCTCGGATTGCCAGGTGGTGGCAACGGTCGAGAAGCTGTCGAGGATTTTATTGAGCATGTTTCCGCTATCGAGCCCACCAGCGAGGGCGGCCTTGCTAAACGAAAGTGCTGTCATGGCTAGGTAGATGGTCAATGATCTTTTCATGCGTCACCATTTCCTATCATCGCTTTGGGTGTTTTTATGCCCAAGGGCGCAAGCGTCGTAGCTATTTTCTTGAGATGTAGCTCGTCCTGCCGTCGATGTATCGCACTCAATAGATGTAGGGGTTTCTGGAGCGTCACAGCCGTTGAGTAGCAGTGCGCTCAGAATGAGGATCCGTTTAAGTTGTGCGTGCATGCGCTTTCCCTCACCAGCCTTTATCCGCGCTTGGGCTGTTTCGACTACTCAGTGCTCGTTTGTCAGCGGCGGTGTGTTGAGCGTCGCGATCAACACGGACTTGAGCGCTGGTGGCCTGGGCGTTTTGCTGAGCAATCAGCAAGCTGCGAATTTGCAGAAGCTGATTGGCCTGTGCGCTAGCAAGCTGATTGGCTGCCTGGATGGCTTGCATCTGACCTTCCGCGCTGGTTGCCTGTCGCTGTAGGCCTGCGAGCTCACCAGCGTCTTTGCGCAATGTTTCCTGTTGCTTTGAGACACTGGTCAGCAGGGCATCATTCGCGCGCTTCTTTGTGGAGCTGGCCTCTTTCTGTGCCTGTGCAATGGCTTGTTGATCCGATACACCGCACGCGTCCGAGCCTATGCAAGGTGCGCTTTCGTAGTGGGCCGTGTCCTGGTAACGCTCAAGATATTTCTCCAGGCTGCCAGCTTGGGTCTTGTAGTAGCTGAGCGTGTCCTGAGCAGCGAGGAGCATAGAAATCGTCTGATCGGCCTGACTCCAAATGTAGTCTGCTGGAGCCGCTGAGTTTCTGAGCATGATCTGGTACTGCTGCAATTGAGTTTTGTACTGCTCAATCTGCTTCGTCACCGCAGCGACATTTTGAATCGCGCTGACGGTTGTCTGGCTCAGATTTACCCCATCCACAACAGGGATTCCGGCGAATGCAAGGTGAAAGGGCAGGGCGCTGGCTACCGCGAAAATCCACTGCTGTTTATTCGATCTTTTCATAGGGACTCCAGAGGTGAAGGCTCGATTTTTTTTAGCCGCTAAAATTTCAGTGCCTGGACCAGCCGAAGCATTTCGTCTTGATTGGCTTCAATGCGTTTCAACAACGCTCGTACCATGCCTGGTGTTAGCGGAGTACCGCAGGCCGTCAATTTGGCGTCATCGGTTAGCCATAGCTTCAGAAGCCCACCAAGACGGCCTTGGTCAGCGTTGATTTTTACGATCTGCGCTACGTACTGGGAGTCGAGCGTGCTTGTAATCTCATAGCCAAGGCTCAGCCGCCGCAGGTACTCAGCGACCGTCAGGCTCGCCTTGGATGCGTTTTCTTTAATGGTTAGCTCCTCACTCGGTAATACCGGCACACGTAAATGCTTTCCGTGTTTACGTGTATCTCTCTCAGCTTCATTGCGGTTCATGGTCTGACCTCTCTTTGGTGTTCACAGAGTCGCGGCAGCGACTGCCTCGCAGAGCAAGACAGCATTGAGCGCCGAAGGCGCGAATACGCGAGAGTGAAATTAGATAGCCGACTTGTCGGTTAGCTAACTTCACCTGTCTTGCCCTGAATATTCGTATGGCTGGCAGGAGTGTCATCAGCGACCTCGGGTAAACAATAGGGTTGCTACAGCGTTCAGCTATGGGGTGATCGCTGAAACAACGGCAGTGATCGAATATTGAACGCCTGGGCAACGATTGTTCGGCTCAGCAAAGGTGTGCAATAGCTATTGAACGCCGCAGGGTACGAGTAGCAATCTCTTGGCGTAGCGACGAAATGCTTGATAGCCAAAGTCGATAGATCCCTCATCATGCAAGGTCGTCCATATTCCTAACAAAGACCAACCTCCTTCAATCGCTTGCAAAATATCCTCGCGTAGCAAGATGAACTGGGCCAAGTTGGTAGCAGGGCTTGAGGGCGGATAGGTTGCGGCTACTCGTTCCGCGATCCGTACAGTAAGTGGCTTCATTTTAATCTCCCGGACGACTATGTCTCAGAGCTAGGCTCTGGCCCCTCAACTGTCAAAATCCGAACTGGTGATAAGCCAGAGCTAGACCTATTTATCTTTAACTTCTTTAAATATTCCTTTCCTACGGTAGACCGACTCTCGTTCTTGACAGTTGAAGGGCTTTCTTTCGGAGTTGCTGTCGGGGTCCTTGGGTGCGCGTTATCGGCGCTCGTTGGCTCCCATGCAGATGATTGATCCTTGAAGTTGTAACTGCCATCTCGATATCGCTTGATCACTCCGTGGAACCACCTTATCGCTGTGGTTTTGATCGATCCTGCTTTGATGGCAGCTGAGAGCTCGTTCAGCATCCGCTGCTGGTCCACGGGTGCAACCAGCTCCAGCGCCTTGAAAATCTGACTCCTGGTTTCCGCGGAGACCAATGCCGCCAACCGCAGCGGAGGATCCCCGGCCTCCAGGGCTGAGTCGAGTGACGTAGTAGTTTTTTTATTTTTTGGTTTTATTGTTTGTTTAGTATTTATATGTGCTTGTTTCTCCAGGTGCGGCTGATCCGTCTTCGGATTATCCATCTTTGGATTTTCGCAATATGGTGCAGGATCGGCTCTCTCAGACGGTTCGTCAGAGATATGCCACACCGTTTTTGCGAATCGACCTCGGGAGTCATGGGTACGCTCGATGCTCAAATAGCCAGCGGTCTCAAGCTCATGCAGTCCGCTCCTGGTTGCGGCTGCACCAGTGCCATTTTTCTTGGATAGCGATTCCATTGTCAGGTATGAACAGCCTGGGGGTAGGGACAGCAATTTCACCAATAGTCCTAACGATTTCCAGCTTAGGTTTTTGTCATTTATTACATCGTTAGGGATAATTGTGAAATGACTGGATACCTTCCTTTTTACAATTAGGGATATAGACATCTTCGTCAGCCCTGCTCGAGCACCTTGGCTACATCTGCGGTTCTAAAGTAAATCCTTCTCCCAATTCTGACCTTGCAAGGAAGAAATTTTCTCGATACCTCATTGTCGCCACTCAGGCTGATTCTCAGGCCGTCCTTGCTTCTATGTAATACCTCTGCAAGCTGCTCAAGGGACAAAAGTGGAGCCCCAGAGAATAAGTCGCGTATGTATTCTTCCGTGGTCATGTTAGGTGTCCTCCGCTTAATTTCGGATATCCTATGACACCTAACGCAATTTTTAAAAGTATTTTTTCAAACTCAGCTTGACAGTGAAAAAGTTTAGCTATAGTGCTTCTTATTTGTTTAGTTAAACTTTTTCGAGAATTGTGGTTTTTTAGCGGCTAAAATTTATTTTCAGCTTGCGGATCGAGATATAAGAGCTAAGGATTTTAGCTAAACTAGCTTTTGGGGTTTAGCTAAACTTTTCTTTCTTTTTGATATACTATCTAGTCGGGCAACTAGATCCTCGGAGCGTAAGTGTGTATATCTCTTCAACATTTGCATTGATTTGTGGCCGCTGATGCTCGATACCTCTTGGTCGGAGAGACCGCCCTCCACAAGGCGGCTTACCGCCTCATGTCTCAAGTCGTGAAATCTGAAGTCGGATAGCTGTAGCTTCTTGACCAGTAGCCCCCAGATTTTTGTGAACGCGTAGGGGCGACGTTTCCCGTCCTTCCCAGGTTCACCAAAAAACACCAGGTTGCAATCGCTAGGGCGAGCGGGATTTATCATCGCGGCTTTGAAAAGCGCAGTCGCTCGTTTGCTCAGTGGCACAGTTCGTTGACCATCATTTTTCGTGTCAACGAGTCTTACGATGCGTCGCTCTGTGTCCACCTGAGGTCTGCGTAGCGACGCGATTTCACCTGAGCGCATACCAGTTTCCAGAGCGATGCCGACGATCCACCCGAGCATTGGATTGCTATGCCGATTCACCTCTGCGAACAGCCGCCGTTCCTCATCGGGCGAGAGCCTACGATTGCGACCCTCCCCGGGGCTTGGCTTGCGTATATTCAAAACGGGGTTAAACGTCAGGCCCAGCCCCCACTCCTGGATCGCGACCGTGAAAACGTGGCTCAGTAGAGCCAGCTCCAGGCGAACGGTGTTGTTGCTGGTCGTGCCCGCGCGGCCTGGCTCGTTAAGGCGCTTGTCGCGATAGTTGGCAATGGTTTCAGCGGAAAGGGCTGCGAGAGAATACTTGCCCAGATGCTCCGTTAGCTTTTTAGCCTTGGAGATCTCACCGCGTTGAGTCGTAGGCTTCTTTGTGGGTGTAATGTCGGTCAGGTAGCGCTTGAGCGCTATTTCCAGCGTCATGCGCTCAGAGCCGCTGCGCTGGATGTACACACCGCGCACCATCTCGTCTTCGGTGCGTCGTGACCAATCCTCAGCGTCGCGTTTGGTGCGGAAGGTTTTGGCGTTGGTCGGCCATCCGGTCTTGCGGATAACTGCCTTCCAGGTGCCGGCAGGGGTTTTGACGATTGTAGCCATCTGAAGGACTCCAAAGGCGTGCAAGCGAAGCCGCACTGTACCTAATTTGTACCTTTAGACCATAGGACTGTATCTGAGGTGGTTCCGCCAAAAACACGAAAGCCGCGCAGTGCGCGGCTTTGAGTGTGGTGGGCCCACACGGACTCGAACCGTGGACCAAAGGATTATGAGTCCTCTGCTCTAACCGACTGAGCTATAGGCCCTCAGTAAGTGGGCGGATTATAACGAGGGTTTCGCACCTGTGCCATCTGAAAGATCCGATAGTGCTATGCGAAGAAACGCGGCCGCGAATTCCTCTGGCGGTAGCGGGAGGCTGACGATGTAGCCCTGGATCTGCTCGCAGCCCTCGGCCGCCAGAAAACGTTGCTGGGCCTGGTTCTCCACGCCTTCGGCAATGATGGTCAACTGCATGCTGCGGCCCAGGGCAATGATCGCCCGGGCAATGGCGGCGTCGTGTGGATCGTCGGGCAGGCCGCGGATGAACGACTTGTCGATCTTGAGGATGTCCAGCGGCAGGCGCTTCAGGTAGCTCAGCGACGAATAGCCGGTGCCAAAGTCGTCGATGGCTAGCTGCACACCCAGTTTCTTCAGTTGGTACAGCACGGCCAAGGCCTCCTCTGCCTGGCTCATGATGAAGTTCTCGGTGATTTCCAGCTGCAGGTCACCGGCCCTCAGCTGGTAGTGCTTGAGCAGTTGTTCGATGCGCCGTGCCAGGTGTGGGTGGCGCAGCTGGGCGCCGGCAAGGTTGATCGACAGCGGGCCGAAGGGTTCGTAGTGCTGCTTCCAGGCCTGCATCTGCCGGCAGGCTTGCTCCAGTACCCAGTCGCCGAGCTGCAGGATGGTGCCATTTTCTTCCGCCAAGTGGATGAAGTGTTCCGGCGGTACCTCACCAAAGGTCGGGTGGCTCCAGCGGATCAGCGCTTCGGCACCCACCAGGCTCTGGGTCTTCAGGCTGAGCTTGGGCTGGAAGCACAGGCTCATTTCGTTGCGTTCGACGGCCCGGCGCAGCTCATGCTCCAGGGCGATGCGCTCGCTGGCCTGGGCGGTGAGGTCGCGGGTGTAGGCTTCGACGCGGTTGCGGCCTTTGGCCTTGGAGCGGTACATGGCGGCGTCGGCGTTGCGGATCAGTGTGGAGACGTCAGTGCCATCCTGTGGGTAAAGACTGATGCCGATGCTGGCGCTGGTGAAAAACTCATGCTCGCCGGCCTGGAACGGGGCGTTGAAGCAGGCCAGTAGTTTGTTGGCGATAGTGCTGGCGTCACTGGGCCTGTGCAAGCCGGGCAGCAAAATGATGAATTCGTCGCCACCCAGGCGGGCTACGGTGTCAACATCGCGTACCTGCTCTTTCAGGCGCTGGGCGATGCCCTTGAGCAACAGGTCGCCGACCGGGTGGCCAAGGCTGTCGTTGATGTGCTTGAAGCGGTCGAGGTCCAGGAACAGCACTGCGCCTTGGCGGTTGGACACCTGCGCGCAGGTAAGTACGCCCTGCAGCCGGTTTTCGAACAAGGTGCGATTGGGCAGGCCGGTCAGCGGGTCGTGGTGGGCCTGATAGTCGAGTTTGGCCTGGGCGTGCTTGATGCTGGAGATGTCTGCAAAAACCGCCACGAAGTGGGTGATCTCGCGGTCGCTGTTGCGCACGGCGCTGATGGTCAGCCAGCTTGGGTAAAGTTCGCCGTTCTTGCGCTTGTTGTAGATTTCGCCCTGCCAGTGGCCCTCGGCGGTAAGCTGGTGCCACATGGCCAGATAGAAAGCGCTGTCGTGCTGGCCAGAGGCGAGCAGGCGCGGGGTCTGGCCGAGGGCCTCGATCTCGCTGTAGCCGGTGATCTCGCTGAAGGCGCGGTTGACGGCACTGATGCGCTGGTCAATGTCGGTAATCAGCACCCCTTCGGCAGTGTTCTCGAACACAGTGGCGGCCAGCTGCAGTTTTTCTTGCATCAGGTGACGCTCGGTGATGTCGCGGGCGATGGTCAGCATGCAGTCGACGCCGGTAATCGGCAGGGGCCGGGCGGACAGCTCGCACAGTCGGATCTGCCCGTCGCTGCGGCGGATATGACAGGTGAAGTCGCGCACGAAGCCGTCACGGTTGAGCTGGTCGACCAGGCGTTTGCGCTCGTTGAGGTCGACCCAGATACCCAGGTCCAGCGAGGTCTGGTCGATGGTTGGGTTGAGGTCGTAGCCGGTGAGGCGGCAGAAGCCTTCGTTCACCTCCAGCAGCAAACCGTCGCTCTGGCGCGACAGCAGCAGGCCGTCGGGCGAAGCGTGGAAGGCCTTTGCGAACTTTTCTTCAGAAGTTTGAAGCTGCTGCTGGGTCTCCTTGAGCTGGCTGATGTCGCGTACCGCCACTACCAGCGCGGGTGTGCCGTCCAGTTCGAAGGTTTCAGCCGAAGTCAGGCCGGTGAACAGTTGGCCGTTGCTGCGGCGGAAGCTCATTTCCAGGTTACGGATACCCCCTTGGTGCAACCTTTGAAGCAGGAGCGGGCCACTGCCCTCTACGCCCCACAGGTCAAGGTCGGTGGCAGTGCGGCCTATGACCTGGTCTGGGGGCAGTCCGATCTGCTCTTCGAAAGCCTCGTTCACCTCCAGCAGGCAGCCATCGCTGTGGCGAGCGATCAGCAAGATATCGGGGCACTGCTGGAATACCGAGGCGAACTTCTGTTCGGACAGACGCAGGGCATCCTCCGTGCGCTTGGTTTCGCTGATGTCGATCATCAGCCCGCGCATCACTGGCTGGTGGCCGTGCTCGATCATACTGACGATGTTGCGTATCCAGAGGGGCTGACCGTCAGCCCGGATCACCCGGTAGTCCAGGCTGTGGTCGCGCCCCGCTGCGGTCTCGCTGTCGCAGTAGGCCTGGGCCCAGAGCGCGTCCTCCGGGTGCAGGATACTGCGCCAGAAACCGGGCCTGAGCCAGTCACTCAATGGGTAGCCGAGCAGATCTTCGGCATGGGGTGAAACGTAGCTGTAGGTGAAGTCGTTGGCATCGGCTTCCCAGGCGATGGCTGACAGGCTCTCGACCAGGCCGCGGTAGTGGTACTCGCTGCTGCGCAGTTCTTGCTCAAGGGCGATGCGCCGGGAAATTTCCGAGCTGAGCCGGCGGTTGATGCGAATGACCACTGCCAGCACAGCCATCAGCAACAGCACCGTTGGCAGGCCATACACCAGCAGGTCGGACCAGAACATCCGCTGGTCGACCACATTACCCACCCAGTGCTGCTGGATCTGGCTGATTTCGCTGCTGCTCATGTCGGCCATCACTTTGTCGAGGATGCCGACCAGCACGCTCTTGTCGCGGGGAACGGCCATCGCCAACTGGTAGCGGTAGGGTGTTTCGCCGCTGACGTAGAGGCCGTCGAGCTTGAGTTGGCGCAGGCTCCAGATACTGGAAGCGAGGTCGCCGACCACGGCATCCACTTGGTCGGTGGCCAGGGCTTGCAGCGTGGAGCTGACGTTTGGCAGGGCAACCAGGTTGAGGTCCGGGTGGTGGGTACGCAGCAACTCGTGCGGGGCGTAGTTCTCGACCACGGCAATTTTCAGGCCGTACAGGTCAGCCAGCTTGCGCGGTTGTGCGCCGCCTTTGTGCGCGAGGATGACAATGGGGAAGTCGAGGTACGGGCGAGTGAAAGCCAGGAAGCCCTGGCGTTCGGGGGTGGACATGATGCCGGGCAGCAGGTCGATACGGCTTTCCCGCGCTTGCGCCAGCACCTCGGTCCAGCTGCTGGGTTCGACCGGTTTGAACGTCACGCCCAGGCGCTGCTGGATCATGGCGATGTAGTCGGCGGCCAATCCCTGGTACCGGCCCTCCTGGTCGCGAAACTCGAACGGTGGCCAAGAGGCGTCTACACCCAGTTTCAGCTGCGGGTGGGCAGCCAGCCAGGCGTTCTCCTCATCTGTCAGGGTCAGGGCGCCGGCCGTTGTGTTCCACAAAATCAGGATCAGCAACAGAATGGCCGGCTTCAAGGACATGGCAGCCTCGCACTCAGGTGGTCTGCAGTCGAGTGTAGACGGGCATTGCTGCAGGTGTGCAACGGAAGGCGGGCTTTATGTCTCGGGCCACTAAAGAAAAACCCCGGCCTGGGCCGGGGTTTTGTCATCACTCGTCGAGGAAGGAGCGCAGGTGCTCGCTGCGAGTCGGGTGGCGCAGCTTGCGCAACGCCTTCGCTTCGATCTGACGGATCCGCTCACGCGTTACGTCAAACTGCTTGCCCACCTCTTCGAGGGTGTGGTCGGTGTTCATGTCGATACCGAAACGCATGCGCAGCACCTTGGCTTCACGTGCGGTCAGGCCCGAGAGCACGTCACGGGTGGCTTCCTTGAGGCTTTCGACCGTGGCTACGTCGATCGGGGACTGCATGGTCGAGTCCTCGATGAAGTCGCCCAGGTGCGAATCTTCGTCGTCACCGATCGGGGTTTCCATGGAGATCGGCTCTTTGGCGATCTTCAGTACCTTGCGGATTTTGTCCTCAGGCATTTCCATGCGCTCGCCCAGCTCTTCCGGAGTCGGTTCGCGACCCATTTCCTGCAGCATTTGGCGGGAAATACGGTTGAGCTTGTTGATCGTCTCGATCATGTGCACCGGAATCCGGATGGTGCGTGCCTGGTCGGCGATCGAACGGGTGATCGCCTGACGGATCCACCAGGTGGCATAGGTCGAGAACTTGTAGCCGCGACGGTATTCGAACTTGTCCACCGCTTTCATCAGACCGATGTTGCCTTCCTGGATCAGGTCGAGGAACTGCAGGCCACGGTTGGTGTACTTCTTGGCGATGGAAATCACCAGACGCAGGTTCGCCTCGACCATTTCTTTCTTGGCGCGGCGGGCCTTGGCTTCACCGATCGACATGCGACGGTTGATTTCCTTGATCTCGGCAACGGTCAGGCCGGTTTCGGTCTCAAGGTCGATCAGCTTCTGTTGGCAAGCGACGATGGCAGCGTTCTTTTCACCCAGGGCGGCAGCCCACTTGGTGTTGCGCTTGGCCAGGTCACCGCTCCAGGTCTGGTCGGTTTCGTTGCTTGGGAACATGCGCAGGAAGTCGGCTCGCGGCATGCGGGCGTCACGTACGCAGAGCTGCATGATGGCGCGTTCTTGCTGCCGCAGACGGTTCAGGGCATCACGTACACGCTCGACCAGTACCTCGAACTGCTTCGGTACCAGCTTGATCGGCATGAACAGGTCAGCCAGGGCCTGCAGGGCCTCGATGCTTTCCTTGTGGTTACGACCATTTTTCTTCAGGACCTTGGAGGTCGCCTGAAGCTGATCGGATACCGCACCGAAGCGTTGGGCTGCGACTACCGGGTCCGGGCCGCTCTCGGCCTCTTCCTCGTCGTCACCGCTTTCGGATTCTTCTTCGTCGTCGTCGGACTCTTCCTTCGCCGCAGCGGCCTTGGCGCCTGGGATCGGCACTTCTTCGGTTGGCGCGGCAATGTTGTCGTCAGGGTCGATGTAACCGCTGAGAACGTCCGACAGGCGGCCACCCTCGGTGGTGACGCGATCATATTCGCCGAGAATGTAGTCGACAGTGCCCGGGAAGTGGGCGATGGCGCCCATGACTTCACGAATGCCTTCCTCGATACGCTTGGCGATTTCGATCTCGCCTTCGCGGGTCAGCAGCTCGACAGTACCCATTTCGCGCATGTACATGCGCACCGGGTCGGTCGTGCGGCCGATATCGGTTTCAACTGCCGCCAATGCAGCAGCGGCTTCTTCGGCCGCGGCTTCATCGGTGTCGGCTTCCGCCAACAGAAGGGCATCCGCATCCGGAGCACTCTCGAATACGTTGATCCCCATGTCGTTGATCATGCGGATGATGTCTTCCACCTGTTCCGGATCTGAAATATCCTCAGGCAGGTGGTCGTTGACCTCCGCGTAAGTCAGGTAGCCCTGCTCACGACCGCGGGTGATCAACTCTTTGATACGAGACTGCTGTTGCGCTTTTCCGGACATAACACCCTATCCACTGAAGGTCTTGGCGGGCAAAAAACAAGCCGAGGATTATACCCGAGCATGGGCCTCACGCGCCAGATGAGGTCGGCGTTTGTGCGGGAACATTTCGGCTCAGCAGGGCAAGGAGCTGGGTTTTTTCCTCGCTGGTCAATTCGCTTTGACGTGATTTCCTGAGCAGTTGTTCCAGGCTGCGCTCGCGTTGGCGGGCGGACAAGCTAGTTATAGTGTCGAAAAACTGTTGTTCAAGGTTGTCGGCCACGATAAGCCATTCCTTTTCCGCCAGGGCCCGCAGCAGGCGGCCCTGTTCGGTGCCATGCCAACGTGCGATCAACTGCATTGAGCTTAGCCCAGGATTTTTCTGCGCGGCTTCGATCAACGCCACCAGCAGCTGGCTGTACAGGTGTTCTTCGTCGGCGAAGTGGCTGGCATCTTCCACCTTGCCTGCCAGCAGTGGGTGGTGCAGCAGGGTGCGCAGGGCGGCCAGGGTGGGCGGCTCGACCGGTGCTGGCACGCGGGGAGGTGCTTCGTCGCGTTGCTGCCAGGGCTTGCCGCCCTTGCGGTTCTTGTCCCAGGGTTTGTCACTCCACGGCTTCTTGCTACCACCCTTGTTGGGTTTCCATGCCTGCTCCTGATGAACGGGGGCATAGTCGTGCTGCGGCATGTCGCCGTAGTCGGGGGTGTAGCTGGCCATGGCGTCGTAGTCGTAGCCAGGGTCGTAGTCCGGCATGCTGCTGGTCGCCGGCGCTTGTTGCGCCAGCTGCTCGACCTGCTGCGGGTCGAGGCCGGTGATTTCCTTCAGGCGGTTGCGCATCAGCTGACGCAGGTTGGCGCCGGGGATCTTTTCGATCAACGGTGCGGCCAAGGTCGCCATATGCGCCTTGCCTTCCAGTGAGCGCGGGTCGGCTTCGACGCCAAGTTGCTCGAAGAAGTAGTCGGCCAGCGGTTGGGCGTGCTGGTTGATACGGGCCATGAAGGCGTCGGTACCTTCGGCACGCACCAGGCTGTCCGGGTCTTCGCCTTCGGGCAGGAACAGGAAGCGCGCGCGACGGCCGTCCTGCAGGTTCGACAATGTCGATTCCAGTGCGCGCCAGGCCGCCTTGCGCCCAGCCTGGTCACCGTCAAAACAGAACAGCACGCTGGGCACCACGCGGAACAGGCGCTTGAGGTGCTCTTCGCTGGTGGCGGTGCCAAGGGTGGCCACGGCATTGCGCAGGCCTTGCTGGGCCAGGGCGATGACGTCCATGTAGCCCTCGACGACGATGATCTCGTCGAGGTTGCGGTTGTGCTTGCGCGCCTCGTACAGCCCGTACAGCTCCTGCCCCTTGTGGAAAACCGGGGTTTCCGGGGAGTTCAGGTACTTGGGCTTGTCGTCGCCGAGCACCCGGCCACCGAAGGCGATGATGCGCCCGCGGCTGTCACGTATCGGGAACATCACCCGGTCGCGGAAGCGGTCGTAGCGCTTGCCGCTCTCGGCGTTCTCGATCAGCAGGCCGGCATCGATCATCACCTTCTGCTGCAGGGTGTCGGCACCCAGGTGCTTGAGCAGGTTGTCCCAGCCGGGCGGGGCAAAGCCCAGGCCGAAGTCGCGGGCAATTTCCCCGGACAGGCCGCGGCCCTTGAGGTAGTCCACCGCTGCCTTGCGTGACGGGTGGCTGCGCAGGGCCTGGCGGTAAAACTCCGAGGCGGCGTCCAGTAGCGGGTACAGTGGCGAGTCAGTGGGCTGGCGCGGCTTCTGGTCGCGGCGGCCTTGCTCGCGGGGGACTTCCATGCCAGCGGCGCGTGCCAGTTCCTCGACGGCCTGGGGGAAGTCCAGGTTGTCGTGGTCCATGACAAAGCCCAAGGCGTTGCCACCGGCGCCACAGCCGAAGCAGTAGTAGAACTGCTTGTCGGGGCTGACCGTGAAGGACGGGGTTTTTTCTTTGTGGAACGGGCAGCAGGCCGAGTAGTTCTTGCCGGTTTTTTTCAGCTGGACGCGCGAACTCACCACGTCGACGATGTCGAGGCGGTTGATCAGGTCGTCAATGAAACTCTGGGGAATCAGCCCGGCCATGGCAGTCTCGTTATCTGGCAACTGGCAAGTCTAATCGCTCACGCGCCGAAGGGGGCGAGTGCTGCTTGAGGAAGTGCGAGGGAATGTGTGCTCGTCGCCAGCCCCTAAGGGCTCGTCAGTCGGACGTGCACGCCTGGTCATACAGCAAGGAGGACCAGCTCTGACGTTTCAGGCAGGTTGCCCATGATGCAGTTCGCATGAAGCTTGTGCAGGGCCTTGAGCTAGCTGCTCAAGTTTGAAACGACCACTGCCATCGCCCGGGGGTTAGCCGGGCAGGGCAGAAGCTTTGCGTTGAACGTCTGTATTAGTACAGACGAACGGCGCGGCGCTGTTCGCGCTGAACTTTCTTGGCGTGACGCTTAACAGCAGCAGCTGCTTTGCGCTTACGCTCTGCGGTCGGCTTCTCGTAAAACTCGCGGCTACGAACTTCAGCCAGTACACCGGCTTTTTCGCAGGAGCGCTTGAAACGACGCAGAGCTACGTCGAAGGGTTCGTTCTCTTTAACTTTGACGGCTGGCATCCAGGGCTACCTTAATTCATTACCGGGGTAGACGTGCTCCTGGCAAAACAAAGGTGTGCTGGAGAACGTCGGTTTTCAAGGGTTGCGGATGTTAACCCTTAGCAAGCCGGAATGCAAAGCCTCTGATCGAAAACCGCTGGTCGGCACCCGACACGGGGACTATCATGCGCGGCTTCGAATTCAGCCCCCACAAGGGACGAGCCCATGCTAGTACTGGGATTGGAAACATCCTGCGACGAAACCGGCGTCGCATTATACGACAGTGAACGCGGTTTGTTGGCCGACGCACTGTTCAGCCAGATCGACCTGCACCGCGTCTTCGGCGGCGTGGTGCCCGAGCTTGCCTCGCGTGATCACGTCAAGCGAATGCTGCCGCTCATCCGCCAGGTGCTGGACGAGGCAGGCTGCGTTGCCACCGAAATCGACGCCATCGCCTACACCGCGGGTCCCGGCCTGGTCGGTGCCCTGCTGGTGGGCGCTTCCTGCGCCCAGGCGCTGGCCTTTGCCTGGGACATCCCGGCGATCGGTGTGCACCACATGGAGGGTCACCTGCTGGCACCCATGCTGGAAGAAAACCCGCCAGCGTTTCCGTTCGTCGCTTTGTTGGTTTCCGGTGGCCATACCCAGCTGGTTCGGGTCGATGGCATCGGTCAGTACGAACTGTTGGGCGAGAGCCTGGACGATGCTGCCGGTGAAGCGTTCGACAAGACCGCCAAGCTGATCGGCCTCAATTACCCAGGCGGTCCGGAAATTGCGCGTCTGGCCGAACAAGGTGTGGCCGGGCGCTTCGTCTTCCCGCGGCCAATGACCGATCGGCCAGGCCTGGAATTCAGCTTCAGTGGCCTCAAGACCTTCGCCCTGAACACTTGGCAGCAATGCAAGAATGCTGGCGACGACAGTGAGCAAACCCGTTGCGACCTGTCCCTGGCATTCCAGCAGGCGGTGGTGGAGACTTTGACCATCAAGTGCAAGCGGGCGCTCAAGCAGACCGGCCTCAAGCGGCTGGTCATCGCGGGTGGCGTGAGTGCCAACAAGGCCCTGCGCGCGTCCCTGGAGGACATGCTCGGTAGCATCAAGGGCAACGTGTACTACGCGCGCCCGCAATTCTGTACCGACAATGGTGCGATGATCGCCTACGCCGGTTGCCAGCGCCTGCTGGCCGGGCAGCAGCAAGACCTGGCGATCAGCGTGCAGGCACGCTGGCCGATGGAACAGTTGCCGCCGCTGTAAGGCAGCGCGTCGAAGGTTCAGAAGTGCCGTTCGCGCCCTGCAAACAAGTCGCGCAGGTTGTTGCGGTGGCGCCACACGATCATCACAGTCAGTACGCTGATCGGCAGCAGGGCTTCGGGCTCGCGCCAGGCCAGCAATGGCAAGGTGAGTGGCGTGGCAATCAGTGCGGCCAGTGAGCTGGTACGCGTGAGGTAGAAGGTCAGCAGCCAGGCGCCGATGGCCAGCAGCGCGGCCGGGAAATACAGGCCCATGAGCATGCCGGCAGCCGTCGCCACGCCCTTGCCGCCCTTGAAACGGAAGTACAGGGGGAACAGATGGCCCAGCACCGCGCATATGCCCACCCAGGCCTGCGCGTGCAGGTCCAGCCCGGCAACGCGGGCGAGCAATACCGGCAAAAGGCCCTTGCACAGGTCGCCAAGCAGGGTCAGGATCGCCAGTTTACGGCCTGCCAGGCGTAGCATGTTGGTGGCGCCGGCATTGCCTGAGCCGCTGGAACGTGGGTCCGGGCTGCCCGAGAGGCGGCTGAGAACAATGGCGAAGGACAGCGAGCCGAGCAGGTAGGCGAGCAACGCCAGTAACCAAAACATGCTAACTATTCCGGGCGAGGACGCCTTGATTCTAACGGCGCCAGTCGCCCTTGTCGTGCTGTGGAGAGAAGTGCTTGGACAGAGTGTTCATCGAAGGCCTGGAAGTCGATACCGTTATCGGTGCCTATGACTGGGAGCGGGATATTCGCCAGTGCTTGCGCCTGGACCTGAGCTTTGCCTGGGACAACCGCCCGGCCGCCGCCGGAGACGACCTGAGCCTGGCGCTGGATTACGCCAGTGTGTCGGCGCGCATCCAGGCGTTTGCCGAACAGGCCCGTTTCGAGCTGGTTGAAACATTTGCCGAGCGCCTGGTGGCCACCCTGATGGACGAGTTCCACATCCCTTGGGTGCGCTTGAAGCTGACCAAGCCGGGCGCGGTGCCGGCGGCCCGTGGTGGTGTAGGCGTGGAGATCGAGCGCGGATGTCTTTGAGCACGGTTTACCTGGGCTTGGGCAGCAATATCGACCGTGAGGCGCATTTGTGCGCCGGGCTCGATGCGTTGGCTGGCATCCTGACCGACATGCGCTGTTCGCCGGCATTCGAAAGCCAGGCGGTGGGCATCAAGAGCGGGCCGTTCATCAACTTCGTGGTGACCGGGCAAACCGCGTTGCCGTTGATCGAGCTGGACCGCCGGCTGAAGTTCATCGAGGCCGACAATGGCCGCTATGCCCCGGACCGCAAAGGGTTGCCGCTGGATATCGACGTGCTGATGTATGACGATTTGCACGGTACCTTCGATGGGCTGGTATTGCCCCGGGCCGAGATCCTGAAGAACGCTTTTGTGCTGTGGCCGCTGTCGTTGCTGGCACCCGACCTGGTGCATCCAGGGGTGGGCAAGCGCATGGCGCAGCTGTGGCAGGAAGCGCAGATCGATCAGGTACTGGCCCCGGTCGCCTTTGAGTGGCGCGGGTTGCAGTTGACGCCCGCTTAAGCCTGTATCGGCCTCTTCGCGGGTTTACCCGCGAATACGGTGGCGGCTGCGACGGTGAACCGCGGGTGGAAATTGGCCAGCAGGTCCGGCCCTTTCGCGGGTAAACCCGCTCCTACAACGGGCTGTGCCCAACCCTCGATGTGTGCCCCTGTAGGAGCGGGTTTACCCGCGAAGAGGCCGGTAGGTCTAACCGCGCTGGTAAGCTTCGAGCGCTTTCAGCCGTTCACCTTTGAGTGCTTCGCCCAGTGCCTGCCCCGTGAGCCCGGCTTGCACCAACGGCTTCACATCCACCGCTCGCGCCGCCGCTGCTGCGCGTCGCAGGTAATCGGCCTGTGGGTAACCCTGCTCGCCATCGCCCCGCGCTGCCATCTCGCAAACGACCAAAAAATCCTCAAATCGCTGCGGCCGTCGGTAAACATCGAACTTCTGCAACAGCTCCAGCAGTGCCGTGGCAGGCAGTTCGAGCGCCTGATTACCCTGCGCCAGGCATTCCCCGGTCAGCATGGCCAGTTCCTGGCACTCACGCGGTGCCTTCAGGCGCTGGTTGACGGCTTTGATTGATGTCGGTGACAACCCCCGCAACAGGCAGGCCCAGCGCACGTGCAGCGGTTGTTCGTGCACCGCTGCCTGCTCCAGCGCCGCCAATGTCCGGGAGCTGTCATCGAGCTCTGGCAGCAGCTCCTGCAGGGCCCCGCACGCGCTCAGCACCTTGAAGAACACCTGCGGTTGCACTTCCATCAGCGCGCGCTCGATTTCCTTCCAGCTGCGCTCGGCAGTGAGTGCCTGCAGTTCGCCCGAGGCACTGATCTGGCGCATCAGCGCCAAGGTTTCATCGGCAACCCGGAACCCCAGTGGTGCGTAACGGGCAGCAAAGCGTGCAACACGCAGCACGCGCAAAGGATCTTCGGCGAATGCCGGGGAAACATGGCGTAGCAGGCGTTGATCCAGATCGTTCCTGCCTTGGTAGGGGTCGTAGACCGTGCCCGCCTCATCCTCGGCCATCGCATTGATGGTGAGGTCGCGACGGATCAGGTCCTCTTCCAGGGTTACGTCGGGGCTGGCGTGAAAAGTGAACCCGCCGTAGCCTCGCCCACTCTTGCGCTCGGTGCGCGCCAGGGCGTATTCCTCACCGGTTTTCGGGTGCAGGAACACCGGAAAATCGGCACCCACCGGCCGATAGCCCTTGGCGAGCATTTCTTCGACGGTGGCGCCCACCACCAGCCAGTCGATATCGCTGACAGGGCGGCCGAGCAGGCGGTCGCGCACGGCGCCGCCAACTTTGTAGATGTGCATGTGCAGCTCTCCATAACTGCCGACAGGATAACCCGTCGGCGGTCATGGGGTTGCATCAGAGGTGGTGGATAACAGCCAGGTCCATGCGGCCGTAGTCGGCGCTTTCGCTATGCTCGCCGCGCGGCGGCATGTGGTGAGTACTCATCACTTGCTCGCCTTGCACGGTCTCCAGGTGGATATCGAAGCCCCACAGGCGATGCAGGTGCTTGAGCACTTCGTCGGTCGAGTCGCCCAGCGGTTTGCGGTTGTGTTGCTGGTGTCGCAGGGTCAGTGAGCGGTCTCCGCGGCGGTCGACGCTCCAGATCTGTACGTTTGGTTCGCGGTTGCCCAGGTTGTACTGCGCTGCCAGCTGCTCCCGAATCACCCGGTAGCCGGCCTCATCATGGATGGCGGGCACCAGCAGGTCGTCGCGCTGGTCGTCATCGAGGATGCTGAACAACTTGAGGTCGCGCATCACCTTGGGCGACAGATACTGCAGGATGAAGCTCTCGTCCTTGAAGCTGCTCATGGCGAACTTGATGGTAGAAAGCCAGTCACTGCCGGCAATGTCGGGGAACCAGTGGCGATCTTCTTCGGTGGGGTTTTCGCACATGCGGCGGATGTCGGTGTACATCGCAAAGCCCAGCGCGTAGGGGTTGATGCCGCTGTAGTACGGGCTGTCGAAGCCGGGCTGGAACACCACGCTGGTGTGCGACTGCAAGAACTCCATCATGAAGCCTTCGGTAATCAGCCCCTCGTCGTACAGGTCGTTCATCAGGGTGTAGTGCCAGAAGGTTGCCCAGCCTTCGTTCATCACCTGGGTCTGGCGCTGCGGGTAGAAGTACTGGGCGATCTTGCGCACGATGCGCACTACTTCACGCTGCCAGGGTTCAAGCAGCGGGGCGTTCTTCTCGATGAAATACAGGATGTTTTCCTGCGGTTCGGCGGGGAAGCGCCCCTCATCGCGGTCGTTACCCTTTTCGGCGTTTTTCGGAATTGTCCGCCAAAGGTCGTTGATCTGACGCTGAAGGTGCTCTTCGCGCTCCTGTTGCCGGCGCCGCTCTTCTTCGGCAGAAATAGGGTAAGGCCGCTTGTAGCGGTCGACACCGTAGTTCATCAGGGCATGGCAGGAGTCGATCAAGTCCTCCACAGCATCGATACCGTGGCGCTCTTCGCACTGGGCAATGTACTGCTTGGCGAACACCAGATAGTCGATGATCGAACTGGCGTCAGTCCAGGTACGGAATAGGTAATTGCCTTTGAAAAAACTGTTATGGCCGTAGCACGCGTGCGCAACCACCAGTGCCTGCATGCACATGGTGTTTTCTTCCATCAGGTAGGCGATACAAGGGTCGGAGTTGATCACGATCTCGTAGGCCAGGCCCATCTGGCCGCGGCTGTAGGACTTTTCCGTACTGAGGAACTGCTTGCCGTAGGACCAGTGGTGGTAGCCCAGCGGCATGCCGACCGAGGCGTAGGCGTCCATCATCTGTTCGGCAGTGATGACCTCGATCTGGTTGGGGTAGGTGTCCAGGGCGTAACGCTCGGCCAAGCGGCTGATTTCCCGGTCGTAGGTCTGGATCAGCTCGAACGTCCACTCGGACCCAGTGGAAATGGGTTGGCGTCTCTGTGCTCTGGCGGTCATGTGGCTAACCTGCGCTGGAAGAGTTCACGGAAGACCGGGTAGATATCGCCGGCCGATACCAACTGCTGCTGGGCGAACGTGTCGGGGAAAGCATCTCCGATACGCTCGTATTCATACCACAGCGCCTGGTGTTCACGGGGGGTGATCTCAACGTAAGTGTAGTACTGCACATGCGGCATGATCTGTTTGGAGAGGATGTCGCGGCAGATGGGCGAGTCGTCGTTCCAGTTGTCGCCATCAGAAGCCTGCGCGGCATAGATGTTCCAGTCGCTGGCCGGGTAGCGCTCGGCCATGATCTCCTGCATCAGCTTGAGGGCACTGGAGACGATGGTGCCGCCGGTTTCCCGCGAGTAGAAGAACTCTTCTTCATCGACTTCCCGGGCACTGGTGTGGTGGCGAATGAACACGACTTCGATGCGCTCGTAGTTACGCTTGAGGAACAGGTACAGCAGGATGAAGAAGCGCTTTGCGATGTCCTTGGTGGCCTGGGTCATCGAGCCGGATACGTCCATCAGGCAGAACATCACTGCCTTCGAGCTGGGGTTGGGTTGCTTGACCAGCAGGTTGTACTTGAGGTCGAAGGTGTCGAGGAAGGGCAGGCGGTTGATACGTGCCTTCAGGCGCTCGATTTCCTGTTCGACTTCCTGGATATCGGTGAAATTGTCTGGCTCTTCGACCCGCAGGCGATCGAGTTCCTTTTGTGCTTCGCGCAGCAGGGCGCGGCTGCTGCCGGTCAGGGCGATACGCCGGGCATGGGCCGAGCGCAGGGTGCGCACGATGTTGATGCGTGACGGGTTGCCTTCGTTGGCGATGCCGGCGCGAACAGTCTTGAAGGTATCGGCGCCAGTCAGGTGACGTTTGACCAGGTTGGGTAGCTCAAGGTCTTCGAACATGAATTCGAGAAATTCTTCCTGGGTGATCTGGAAGACGAACTCGTCCATGCCCTCGCCGGAATTGCCGGCCTTGCCGCGACCGCCACCGCCTCCACCGCCTTGCGGCCGTGGAATGTGTTCACCGGCAGTGAACTCTTTGTTGCCAGGATGCACGATCGTCTGTTTGCCCCCGCGACCATGATGCAAGACGGGTTCGTCGATGTCGCGCCCGGGAATACTGATCTGCTCGCCGTGTTCCATATCCATGATGGAACGGCGGCTCACCGCCTCTTCGACGGCCTTCTTGATATGTTCGCGGTACCGCCGCAGGAAGCGCTGGCGGTTGACCGTGCTCTTGTTCTTGCCGTTCAGGCGTCGGTCTATAACGTAGCTCATGGTCCCTCCGGTGACTGGATGCAGCTGCAACCCACAAGCTGCAAGCCACAAGCTTCAAGCTGCAAGAAAGAACAGCCACCGCCGCTGCAAGCTGTGACGCGGGCAGCAATGCCAACGCCAGGCAGCTTGCAGCTTGCGGCTCGTAGCTTGCCGCTTTATTGCGATTTCCTGACCCGCAGGTACCATTCCGACAGCAGGCGCACCTGTTTGTCGGTATAGCCACGCTCCACCATCCGGGTGACGAAGTCGTTGTGTTTCTTCTGGTCCTCTTTGCTGGCCTTGGCGTTGAAGCTGATGACCGGCAGCAGGTCTTCGGTGTTGGAGAACATTTTCTTCTCGATCACGACCCGCAGCTTTTCATAACTCAGCCAGCTTGGATTCTTGCCATTGTTGTTAGCGCGTGCGCGCAGTACGAAGTTGACGATCTCGTTGCGGAAGTCTTTCGGGTTGCTGATGCCAGCCGGTTTCTCGATCTTTTCCAGTTCCTCGTTGAGCGCAATGCGGTTGAGAATTTCGCCGGTTTCCGGGTCGCGGTATTCCTGATCCTGGATCCAGAAGTCTGCATACAACACGTAGCGGTCGAAGATGTTCTGGCCGTATTCGCTGTAGGACTCCAGGTAGGCGGTCTGGATTTCCTTGCCGATAAACTCGATGTAGCGCGGTGCCAGGTATTCCTTCAGGTAGCGCAGATAGCGTTCGCGCACTTCAGCCGGGAATTGCTCCTGTTCGATCTGCTGTTCGAGGACATACAGCAGGTGCACCGGGTTGGCGGCAATTTCGTGTGGGTCGAAGTTGAACACCTTGGACAGGATCTTGAAGGCGAAGCGCGTCGACAGGCCGTTCATGCCTTCGTCGACACCCGCAGAGTCCCTGTACTCCTGGATCGACTTGGCCTTTGGATCGGTGTCCTTGAGGTTTTCCCCGTCGTAAACGCGCATCTTGGAATAGATATTGGAGTTCTCTGGCTCTTTCAGGCGCGAAAGCACCGTGAACTGAGCCAGCATCTTGAGCGTATCTGGCGCACAGTGGGCCTTGGACAGCGAGCTGTTGACCAGCAGTTTGTCGTAGATCTTGATTTCATCGCTGACCCGCAGGCAGTACGGCACCTTGACGATATAGATCCTGTCGATGAACGCTTCGTTGTTCTTGTTGTTACGGAAGGTGTGCCACTCCGATTCGTTGGAGTGCGCCAGCAGAATCCCGGTATAGGGAATCGCCCCAAGGCCTTCAGTACTGTTGTAGTTGCCTTCCTGGGTGGCGGTGAGCAAGGGGTGCAGGACCTTGATCGGCGCCTTGAACATTTCGACGAATTCCATCAGGCCCTGGTTGGCCCGGCACAGCGCGCCCGAGTAGCTATAAGCATCGGCGTCGTTCTGTGGGTATTCCTCAAGTTTGCGGATATCGACCTTGCCGACCAGGGCCGAGATGTCCTGGTTGTTTTCATCGCCGGGTTCGGTCTTGGCAATGGCGATCTGGTTAAGAATCGACGGGTACAGCTTCACCACCTTGAACTTGGAGATGTCCCCGCCAAACTCCTGCAGGCGCTTGGTGGCCCAAGGCGACATGATGGTGTTGAGGTAGCGCCGTGGGATGCCGAACTCTTCCTCGAGAATGGCCCCATCTTCGGTGGCATTGAACAAGCCCAGAGGTGACTCGAATACCGGCGAGCCCTTGATCGCGTAGAACGGCACCTTTTCCATCAGCTGCTTGAGTTTTTCCGCCAGCGAGGACTTGCCGCCGCCTACCGGGCCCAGCAGATAAAGGATCTGTTTCTTCTCTTCCAGGCCTTGGGCGGCGTGGCGGAAGTACGACACGATCTGGTCGATGCACTCTTCCATGCCATGGAAGTCGGCAAAGGCCGGATAGCGGCGGATAACCTTGTTGGAGAAGATGCGCGACAGCCTGGAGTTGGTAGAGGTGTCGATCAGTTCTGGCTCACCGATGGCCAGCAACAGCCGTTCGGCCGCCGATGCGTAGGCACTGCGATCCTCTTTGCACAGCTCGAGGTACTCCTGCAGCGAGAGTTCTTCCTGGCGCGTAGACTCGAAACGTTGTTGGAAGTGGCTAAAAATACTCATGACGTCACCTCGCTCGATACGTGGAGACGACGCCGGATCAGTCAGCTGATGCTGGCATGCAACCGGGTTGGCCGATTGCTGTATACCCCCCAGAACACCCTGTAACGCTACCGATGACCCGCACGCCGGTGTACCGGCTCTCCCCTTTTTTGGATGGCCTGAGCTTAAGCGTAGTTGGTTATCTGCAAGGTCAAGGGGCGAGGAGGGCAGAAGTTACGAATGACCGTTCGTCAGATAAGCCGCAAGCCCGCACGGGGCGCGGGCTGCAGGAAAAATTAAAAAAATTATTCAGTGCTGCCTTGGGCGGTCTCGGCCGGGTAGGTCGCACGCCACAGTTCGAAGCCGCCGTCCACGCTGTACACGTCGGAGAAACCCTGGCCTACCAGGTAGGCGGCAGCGCTTTGGCTGGAATTGCCGTGATAGCAGACCACCAGGGTTGGCGCGTCGAGGTCGGCGTTGCGGATGAAATCGGCGACCGAGTGGTTATCCAGGTGCCGGGCGCCGGTGATGTGGCCGGCGGCGAAGGCCTGTGGGTCGCGAATGTCGACGACGACCGCACCTTCTTTCTTGCGAAGCTCCAAGGCCTGCTCAGGAGGGATGCGCTTGAATTCGCTCATGGGTACTACTTCCTTCAGGTGTGGTCGTTGAGTGTAGTGGGTTGTGCCGGCTGGCGCAGGGTGCCGTCGTCGGCGCAGTCGCAGCGGTGGTATTCGCCGCTGTCGACGTTGTACAGGGTCATGGCGCCGCCCCATACGCAGCCAGTGTCCAGGGCGATGACGTCGGGCTCGGTGACCTCACCCTGCAGAGCGGCCCAATGGCCAAAGATGATCTTCACATGGCGTGAGCGGCGGTCCTTGTGCGCGTACCAGGCTTTGTAGCCTTTGGGCGCGCTACCCAGGCCTTCCTTGCTCTTGAGGTCGAGTTTGCCATCGGCCGTGCAGAAGCGCATGCGGGTGAAGTAGTTGGTGATGACCCGCAGGCGTTCGACGCCGGCGAGGTTCTTGCTCCACTTGTTCGGCTCGTTGCCATACATGCCGTCGAGGTACAGCTGCAGGCGGGTGTCGTCACGCAGCACTTCCTCGACCTCGGCAGCGAGCTCCAGGGCTTTGCCAAGGGTCCATTGTGGCGGTATGCCGGCATGAACCAGGGCGATGCCGCGGGGCTCGTCGTAATGCAGCAGCTTTTGCTGGCGCAGCCAGTCGAACAGCTGGTCAGCGTCCGGCGCTTCGATGATCTCGCGCAGTGTGTCGCTTTTCTTGAGGCGCTCGACGTTGTGCCAGGCGGCCAGCAGGTGCAGGTCATGGTTGCCCAGCACGCAGACCAGTGAATGACGGATCGAGTACAGGAAGCGCAGGGTTTCCAGTGACTCGGGGCCGCGGTTGACCAGGTCGCCGACCAGCCACAGGCGGTCGACGGCGGGGTTGAAACTGACGCGATCGAGCAGGCATTTGAGTGGCTGCAGGCAGCCCTGCAGGTCACCGACGGCGTAGGTGGCCATCAGTGCAGCGCTCCGGGCACTGCCAGCCGAAAGGGGGCAATCTCGGCGTCGAAGCGCTTACCGTCTTCGGCGAACATCTGGTAGCTGCCCTGCATGGTGCCAACGCGGGTGCTGATGACGGCACCACTGCTGTAAGTGTGGCTCTGGCCTGGGTCGATGTTGGGTTGCTGGCCGACCACACCGGCGCCGCGGACTTCCTCTACCTCGCCGTCACCGTTGGTGATCAGCCAGTGGCGCGACAGCAACTTGGCGCTGAGCGAGCCGTTGTTCTGCACGGTAATGGTGTAGGCGAAAGCGAAGCGACTGTTTTCGGGGTCGGATTGTTCTTTCAGGTAGCGGGTCACGACGCTGACGTCGATTTGATAGCGGGGGTCGGACATGCAAGGGCCTTGGGCGAACTGACGCAATAATGCAGTCTAGGCCATTGGGAGGGGGGAGGGCCAGCGGTGATCGGGCTTGGGGGGTGTGTTGTCTGTGCCGGCCTCTTCGCGGGTAAACCCGCTCCTACAAGGGGTCGCACAGGATTTGAGGGTTGTGCGATCCCTTGTGGCCCGCGAAGCGGCCGGTACGGGCTAAATCAGGCTTGTTGCTGATCCGCCAGCTGGTCAGCCAGGCGCACGAAGGCTGCCAGGTCGAGCTGTTCAGGGCGCAGGCTGCCATCAACGCCGGCAGCCTCGATGGCGGCGCTGTCCAGCAGGCCTTTCATGGTGTTGCGCAGCGTCTTGCGGCGCTGGTTGAACGCTTCGCGAACGACACGCTCCAGCAGCAGGTGGTCCTTGGCCGGGAACGGCAGCACTTCGTGCGGCACCAGGCGGACGATTGCCGAATCCACTTTCGGGGGTGGGTTGAAGGCACCAGGGCCGACATTGAACAGGTGCTCCACGCGGCAGTGGTACTGCACCATGATCGACAAGCGCCCCCAGTCACCGCCGCCAGGACCGGCGGCCATGCGCTCGACCACTTCCTTCTGCAGCATGAAATGCATGTCGCGGATCAGCCCGGCGTGGCTGAGCAGGTGGAAGATCAGCGGGGTGGAGATGTTGTAGGGCAGGTTGCCAACCACCTTGAGGCTGCGCGGCGGCACGCCCAGCTGGTTGAAGTCGAACTTCAGGGCGTCACCCTGGTGCAGGCGGAAGTTGCTGCGATCAGCGAACTTGTGCTGCAGGATCGGCACCAGGTCTTTGTCCAGCTCCACCACGTCCAGCTGTGCGCCACTGCCCAGCAGGCCTTCGGTCAGGGCGCCTTGGCCCGGGCCGATTTCCAGCAGGTGTTCGCCGGCCTTGGCGTTGATGGCACGCAGGATGCGGTCGATGATACCGGCGTCGTGCAGGAAGTTCTGGCCGAAGCGCTTGCGCGCCCGGTGTTGGTATTGCTCGTTCATGGTCGGTTCTCGGCCATCTGGTAGGCGGTTTCCAGTGCGACGCGCAGGCTGCCGGTGTCGACTTTGCCAGTGCCGGCCAGGTCGAGGGCGGTGCCGTGGTCAACCGACGTGCGGATGATTGGCAGGCCCAAGGTCACGTTCACTGCTGCGCCGAAGCCTTTGTACTTGAGTACGGGAAGGCCCTGGTCGTGGTACATCGCCAGCACCGCATCGCAGTGCTCCAGATATTTGGGGGTAAACAGGGTATCGGCCGGCAGCGGCCCGCGCAGGTCCATGCCTTCGGTGCGCAGGCGGGCCAGGGTCGGCTCGATGATGTCGATTTCTTCGCGGCCCAGGTGGCCGCCCTCGCCCGCGTGCGGGTTGAGGCCACACACCAGGATACGCGGGTTGGCAATGCCGAACTTGTCGCGCATGTCGGCATGCAGGATACGGGTTACACGTTCGACGCGCTCTGCAGTGATAGCGTCGGCAACATCACGCAGTGGCAGGTGCGTGGTCACCAGGGCCACGCGCAGGCCGCGGGTGGCCAGCATCATTACCACTTGTGCGGTGCGGGTCAGTTCGGCAAGGAATTCGGTATGCCCGGAAAAGGCGATACCGCTTTCGTTGATCACTCCCTTGTGAACCGGGGCCGTGATCATCCCGGCGAAGTGCCCGTCCAGGCAGCCTTGCCCCGCGCGGGTCAGGGTTTCCAGCACGAACGCTGCGTTGGCCTTGTCCAGCTGGCCTGGCACCACCGGAGCCGCCAAGGGGGTATCCCAGACGTACAGGCTACCTGCGGGTGCCGGGAGGTCAGGCCATTGGCCCGGGGCTACCGGCAGCAGGCTGACGGCCAGCCCCAGCTGCGTGGCCCGCTCGGCGAGCAGGTCACGGCTGGTGATGGCGATCAGGGGGTGGGGCTGGGCGTCTGCGGCGAGCAGCAGGCACAGGTCGGGGCCTATGCCGGCCGGCTCGCCGGGGGTGACGGCGAAGCGCAGGGGCTTCACTGGGCGGCCTGGTCAGCGCCAGGCAGCTTGATTTCAACGTAGGCTTCGTCGCGGATCTGGCGCAGCCAGGTTTGCAGCTCTTCGTCGTACTTGCGGTTGCGCAGTACGCTCAGGGCCTGCTGTTCGCGAGCCTGCTCGGTGCTGTCGGTGGCGCGGCGGCCCAGCACTTCCAGAACGTGCCAGCCGTACTGGGTCTTGAACGGTTTGGTCACCACGCCTTGCTGGGCATTGGCCATCTGTTCACGGAACTCCGGTACCAGGCTGTTCGGATCGACCCAGTTGAGGTCGCCGCCGTTGAGTGCCGAACCCGGGTCTTCCGAGAAGCTCTTGGCCAGTTCGCCGAAGTCTTCGCCGTTCTTGATCCGATCGTACAGGCGCTCGGCCAGCTGCTGGGTGGCCGCCTCGCTGCGGATCTCGCTTGGCTTGATCAGGATGTGGCGTACATGCACTTCGTCACGCAGTACGTTCTCGCTGCCGCCGCGCTTCTCCTCAAGCTTGAGGATGATGAAGCCGTTGGGGATGCGAATAGGCTGGGTAATTTCGCCCACTGGCATGCTGCTGAGCATCTTGGCGAAGTCAGGTGGCAGCTGACCGGCTTTACGCCAGCCCATCTCGCCGCCTTCCAGGGCGTTTTCGCTGGCCGAGTTGGCAATCGCCATCTGGCCGAAGTCAGCACCCTGGCGCAGTTGCTGGTAAACGTCACCGACCTTGCGCGCAGCCTTCTGGATATCGTCCGAGTTGGCGGCTTCCGGGGTCGGGATGAGGATGTTGGCCAGGCGGTACTCTTCCGACATCTGCATCTTGCCCAGGTCCGAGGCCAGGAAGTTCTTCACTTCCTGCTCGGACACCTGGATGCGTTCGGCAACGCGGCGTTGGCGCACGCGGCTGATGATCATCTCGCGCTTGACCTGCTCGCGAGCGTCGTCGAACGACAGGCCGTCATGGGCCAGCGCCGCGCGGAACTGGTCCAGCGACATGCCATTGCGCTGGGCAATGGTGCCAATGGCCTGGTTCAGCTCTTCGTCGGTGATGCGGATGCCAGAGCGCTCGCCGATCTGCAGCTGCAGGTTCTCGACGATCAGGCGTTCCAGGACCTGCTGTTCCAGGGCGCTGGTCGGCGGCACGCCGCCGCCGCGCTTGGCGATGGTTTGCTGGACCTCATGGACACGCTGGTCCAGCTGGCTTTGCATGACCACGTCGTTGTCGACGATAGCCACCACGCGATCAAGAGGTTGCACCGCGGCATGCACCGCGCCACTCAGTAAAGCGACGCCCAGCAACACTGGGCGCAGACGATCAATAAGCTTGGTCTTCACGTTCACGGTAACCTTGAATGCCTTGGTCGAGGAAAGACTCGACCTTGTTGCCAACTACGCCGCCGAGGCCTTTCAGGACGATCTGAAGGAAGACACCGTGGTCGCCTTTTTCGTTCTGTGGAAGGGCCTGGCTGAAATCGTCGTAGTCGATCCAGTAACGGTTGATCAGGCGCAGCTTCCAGCAGCAGTTGTCGTATTCGAAACCACCCATGGCTTCCAGGGTACGGTTGCGGTTGTAGTCATGCTGCCAGCGAGCGATTACGTTCCACTGCGGCACGATCGGCCAGATGACCGAGAAGTCGTGCTGCTGGATCTTGTAGTAATCCTTGATGTAGTTCGGATCGCCCGGGGTGCCATAGTCACCGCCGCCCACTTTCCAGGTACCCGTGGTCGAGTCGTAGGCAATGGTGTCGTTACGGTAGCGATAACCGAGGTTGACGATCTTGTTCGGGTTGTCTTCAGGCTGGTAGTGGAACATCGCGCTGCCCGAGCGGGTGCTGCGGCTGTCCGGGTCCCAGTTGAAGTCCGAATTGAGGCGCCAGTCGCGGTTGAAGTAGTAGTTGTACACCAGGGCGTATGGCGATACATCGGACTGCGCGTCCTTGCGGGTGCGGTAGTCGATGCCTGGCAGCTGGACCTTGCGGTCTTTGAAGTAGTAGGCCTGGCCGATGCTGAAGTTCTGGCGCTCGAAGCCGTTGTCTTCGATCCAGCGTGTGGTCACGCCCAGCGACAGTTTGTTTTCGTCGCCGATACGGTCAGTGCCGCTGAAGCGGTTGTCGCGGAACAGCGAATCGTAGCTGAACAGGGTTTCGCCGGTATCGAACAGCGGGATGTCCTTCTGGTCCTTGTACGGAACATAGAGGTAGAACATGCGCGGTTCGAGGGTTTGACGGTAATTGTTGCCAAACAGCGAGGTGTTGCGGTCGAAGTACAGGCCGCTGTCGACGCTGAAGATTGGCACGTCGCGGCTAACAGAGCTGTCGTAGCTTCCGTACGCGCCTGGATCGGCGGCTTGCAAGGCGATTGCATCGGCTTTGCCTTTGCTGTCCAGATCAAGATCGTACTGGGTGTAGGCGTATTTCAGTTTGGGTGTGAGGAACCCATAGCTGGCTGTCATTGGATAGCTGACTGACGGCGCGACATTCAGGCGCGTGCCGTTGGCCCGCTCGATACCTCGAATATTTTCGTCAAGCCGACGACCATCGGGCCCCGCTGTGAGGTCCAGGTTGCCGTCCTTATCGAACACAGTGTCGTTCTTCAAGTCACGTTCGAAGCGCGCGGCCTCGGTTTCGTAAGCGAAGTTCAACCCCCCTGGCTGAGAAGGCAGTACGCCATTGAGGGTAATCTGCGGCAGTCGATCATAAGGCGTGATCTGCGAAATGGTCGCCGCCTCATAGGCATGTACGTTCAGCCGCGCGGTGTAGCTATCGCCCCGGTAGGTCAATGCACCCTGCTGATTCAGGAAGTCGCGGCTTTCCACGCCAATCTGGTCAGATTCCAGGTCCTGGAAGTAGAACGGGTCGCTGATGTCGGTGTAGTCCACCTCGGTCATCAGGCGTTCGTCCAGGCCACCCTTGTGCTGCCAGTTGACCATCCAGCGCTGATCTTTGTAATCCGTCTGATCTTTGCGGTCGTCGTTCTTGTCGTTCAGGTAGGCGCCGCCGAACTGGCCTTCGCTGGAAGGTGTCAGGTAGCGGAACTCGCCTTCCATCAGCAGGCCGCGCTTGGCCATGTAACGCGGGTACAACGTGGCGTCGTAGTTAGGCGCCAGGTTGAAGTAGTACGGCGTGACCAGCATGAAGCCGGTGTCGCTGCTGGTGCTGAACGAGGGTGGCAGGAAGCCGGACTGGCGACGGTCGTCAATCGGGAAGTAGATGTACGGTGTATAGAACACCGGGAAATCCTTGACCCGTAGCGTAACGTTGGTCGCAGTACCGAAACCGGTGGCCGGGTTCAGGGTGATGTTGTTGCCCTTCAGCTGCCAGGCGTTGCTGCCCGGTTCGCAGGTGGTGTACGTACCGTCTTTGAGGCGAATGATGGCGTTTTCGCCACGCTTGGCGTACAGGGCACTGCCGCGGATGTGCGACTTGTGCATCACGTATTCGGCGTTGTCGACCTGGGCTTCGCCAGTGTCGAGCTGGATCTGGGCCTCGTCACCGACCACCAGCGAACCGTTGTCACGGATCTTGACGTTGCCCTTGAGCTCGCCACGGTTTTCGGCCTGGTAGAGGTTGGCCTCGTCGGCTTCGGCCTGCATGCTGCCTTGGCGCATTACCACGTCACCGGCGAGGGTAGCGACCTGCTGCTCCTGCTGGTACTTGGATACCTTGGCATTGATGTAGGTTGGCGACTCGTCCTTCGGCGTGGTGTCGGCCATGCCCGGGCGGGTTGGCTCGATATACGCGCCACCGCAGTACGGGCCGGTTTCAGCCAGCTGCGCGGCGGTGAGCTTTTCACGCGGAACCCAGTCCAGGTGGCTGTAGTCTTCGCTGCGCGACTTCAGACCACGGCCCTTGGCCTCGGTAACCAGCACGGGCCGGTCCGCAGTTTCGGCTTCGCCCGCCGCTTCGGTACCGGAGCTGACGGCTGCACCTTCGTGCACCGGGCGCGGTGGCAAGTTGTTGACTGGGGTTTTGGGCTTGCAGTCCCAACCACCGGCGGCGGACACTTGGCAGTCGAACTGTTCGGCTGCCACTACGTATGAGGTGGCCAGAGGTTGCAGGGCCAGCAGACCGCCGGTTACCAGCAACGGAAACTTTCTACGAAACGCGGGGGATTTCAATGCCATCTTATTAGTCCGGGCTTCCTGCGTGCCATCTGCCCGCGTGTGGGGCCGCACGCCTCTCGATGGTCTGAAAAAGATGCTGGATAATAAAGCATGACCCGCTTGACGGCTAGGGCCGTCGGAGACCCTTGCAATGCCTGAACACGATGTACGCCTGCAACAACTGACGGTCTGGCTCGATGAACAGCTCAATGATCTTTTCCGTGACAACGCCTGGGGCGAGGTGCCTGCAGGCAGCTTGACCGCTGCCAGCAGCGACGCCAGCTTCCGCCGCTATTTCCGCTGGCAGGGCGCTGGCCACAGTTTCGTGATCATGGATGCGCCCCCCCCGCAGGAGAACTGCCGACCGTTCGTCGCCATCGACCACCTGCTGGCCAGCGCTGACGTCCATGTGCCGCTGATCCACGCCCAGGACCTGGAACGCGGCTTTTTGTTGCTTGGGGATCTGGGCACTCAGACATACCTTGACATCATCAATGCCGACAACGCCGATGGCCTGTTCGCCGACGCCATCGATGCCCTTCTGAAGTTCCAGCGTTTGCCGATGGACGCGCCGCTGCCCAGCTACGACGACGCCCTGCTGCGCCGTGAAGTGGAACTGTTCCCCGAATGGTACGTGGGGCGTGAGCTGGGCCTGACCTTCACCGATGCACAGAAGGCCACCTGGCAGCGCGTCAGCCAGTTGCTGATCGACAGCGCCCTGGCGCAACCCAAGGTGCTGGTACACCGTGACTACATGCCGCGCAACCTGATGCAGAGCACCCCCAACCCTGGTGTGCTGGACTTTCAGGATGCGGTATACGGCCCGGTCACCTACGACATTACCTGCCTGTTCAAGGACGCCTTTGTCAGCTGGCCGCAGGCGCGGGTCGAAGGCTGGCTGAGCGACTACTGGCAGCGGGCACAGGCGGCTGGCATCCCGGTGCACGCCGAGTTCGAAGCCTTCCACCGCGCCAGTGACCTGATGGGCGTGCAGCGGCACCTGAAGGTGATCGGCATCTTCGCCCGTATCTGCCACCGCGACGGTAAGCCGCGTTACCTGGGCGACGTGCCGCGTTTCTTCGCCTATATAAATGAAGTGATCGGTCGCCGGCCCGAATTGGCGGAGCTGGGTGAGCTGATTGCCGAGTTGCAGGCCGGAGCGCGTGCATGAAGGCCATGATCCTGGCTGCGGGGAAGGGCGAGCGCATGCGCCCGCTGACCCTGCACACCCCAAAACCGTTGGTCCCGGTCGCCGGCCAGCCGCTGATCGAGTACCACCTGCGCGCCCTGGCGGCAGCGGGCGTGACCGAAGTGGTGATCAACCATGCCTGGCTTGGCCAGCAGATCGAGGACCATCTGGGCGACGGTAGCCGCTTCGGCCTGAGCATCCGCTATTCACCTGAAGGTGAACCGCTGGAAACCGGCGGCGGCATCTTCAAGGCCCTGCCTTTGTTGGGTGAGGCGCCGTTCCTGCTGGTGAATGGCGATGTGTGGACCGACTACGACTTCGCGCGTCTGCAGGCTCCCCTGCAAGGCCTGGCTCACCTGGTGCTGGTCGACAACCCTGGCCATCACGGCCGCGGTGACTTCCGCCTGATGGGCGAGCAGGTCGTTGACGGCGATGACGCGCCAGGCACGCTGACCTTCAGCGGCATTTCGGTGCTGCACCCGGCGCTGTTCGAAGGTTGCCAGGCGGGAGCCTTCAAGCTGGCACCGTTGCTGCGCCAGGCGATGGCGGCCGGCAAGGTATCTGGCGAACACTACCGTGGGCACTGGGTGGATGTTGGCACGCTTGAACGCCTGGCCGAGGCTGAGTCTCTGATTGGCGAGCGCGCCTGACATGTGGTGGCCAGGCACGGTGATTGGTGTGAGTGCCGGTTTTGCCGTTGCGAGCATACCGGGTGCCTTGCTCGGTGCGTTGCTTGGGCAGGCCATTGACCGCCGGCTGCGCTTGCAAGGCTGGGAAGACATGCGCGAACGCCTGGGTGGGCGCCCCGCATTACGCGATGACGAGTTGTTGTTCGTGATGCTCGGGCGCCTGGCCAAGTGCGATGGCCGGGTAGCCGAGCAGCATATCCAGCAGGCGCGTCAGGAGATGGTGCGCCTGGACCTGGCCGAGGCAGCCAGGCTGCGCGCCATCAATGCGTTCAACCGTGGCAAGGCGGGCAAGGACCGGCTTGGCGGGCACCTGCGGCGCATCAGTCAGCAGCCCCACGCGGCGGAAGGTACCTTGCGGGCCTGTTGGCGCATGGTCTGGGCTGACGGCAAGATGGGCAACAAGGAGCGTGAGCTGCTGCTCGACTGGGGGCAGAAGCTGGGCATGAGCCGACGCCAGGTGCAGGCTATGTCGCTGGAGTACGAGCCGCGCAAGGCCACGGGCGCAGAAAGCGTGCCCATGACCTACGCGGCAGCGTTGCGCTTGCTGGCGGTGGACGCAGACACCGACACCGATAAGGTCAAGCAGGCGTATCGTCGGCTTGTCAGTCGGCATCACCCGGACAAGCTGGCGGGTACTGGTGCCAGCGAGGCGCAGGTGCGTGAAGCGACCGCACGCACCCGTGAGTTGCACCAGGCCTATGCCATGATCCGCAAGCGGCGCGGCCTTTGACGCCCCGCCACAAGGATCAAGCCGAACTCAGCCCTGAGGGCTCATCCACCCCCGCACCCGGCGGAACAATTGCTCTTGTTCCGCCGCTTTGTTTCCTGGCATGGCAATCAATGACAATTGTCGGTACTGGCTATCCTTCTGCCGCTTGCTGGCCTGCAGCCGTTGCTGGGCTGCGTTGCGGTCAGCGCTGCGGGTGGCGTAGTAGATATCGGCCGTGGGTACCTTCAAGGTTGGGGCCAGGCTTTCCAGGTCCTGCTCCACCCGTGCAGGGGTCTGTGCAGCGACCATCACCAGTTTTTGTACCTGCGGTGGCTGCTTCTCGCTCAGGTAGCGCGCCGCCCAATATGCACCGCTACCATGGCCGATCAGTACGATGCTGCGGGCATTGTGTTGTTGGGCGAACGCCACGGCGGCATCCAGGCGGGCGAAGATGCGTTCGGCATCTGCCGGGTCGGCCTGCTCGCTGGCTTGTTCGGCATCGGTGCTTTCTGCTGTGTCGGCATCGGCCGCGGTGGCTTGGGCCACGTTGGCGTTGGCGTCGGCCGGTACGTCCTTGACCGGTGCGCTTTCGCCGTTGTCTGGCGCAGGTGCTGCCGGTGGTGTGGCTTCGACCCGTGCTTGCGGGCTGTCTGCGAGCAGGTCGGGCAGGCTTACGCTGAGGCTGTGCCAGCCGATATCAGGGAATTTTTGCCGCAGTGGGCCGACTGCATTTGGCCAGTCGGCCGTTTCGCCTGCACCGGGGACAATGATCACCGCCCCTTGCGGATCGTTGTCGTTGGCCGGCTTCCACAGGGCCAGGAAGCTGTCGGCACCGGCCTGCAGGGTCTGCTGCTCAGCCTTGGGCAGCAGCCGCTCCAGCGCCAGTGCATCCTCCTGGCTGCGTTCCAGCAAGGGTGGGCGTGGGGCCTCGGCAGCCGGTGCCATGGTATTTGCAGGTGGTTTTTCGGCATCGGCGGCCAGGGCGCCGAGTGGAAGGACCGAGGCCAGGCAGCACATTGCCAGCGTCGTGCGATAAAGTGTGGACATGAGTCAACCCAAGGCCAGAATGAAACCGGCAGCCTAATAGTATTTGCCCGTGACGGCCATGCTGCATGGCCGTCTTTGCCAAGTCGAGCGTATAGATGAAGCGAGTGCGTCGCCTGTTGGTTATCGGCTGCTTGTGGCTGCCCTTGATTGCCTGGGCCAAGCCCGAGGCGCTGCCCTCTGTGGTGCTGGAGCCTGACCAGCAGCAGTGGCTGGACACCCACCGCAGCCTGCGTGTCGGCCTGGTGTTGCAGGCGCCCTACGCCCAGTTCGACCGGCGTCTGCAGCAACTGTATGGGGCCAATGTGGAGCTGGTGAACAGCTTGGCGCAGGCGCTGCGGCTGGACCTCACCTGGCGTAACTTCAGTGACCAGGCCAGTTTGGAACATGCCCTGCAAAGCGGCGAAATCGACTTCGCCCCTGGCCTTACCCAGACGCCAGCCAGCCTGCGCCTGTGGCTATTTAGCGACCCGTACATGCGCGTGCCACAGCTGGTGGTGGGGCCGCGCACCGGGGCCATGGCCGTGGAGCTGGAAAAGCTTGAAGCCGAGCAACGCGTCGCGGTGCGCATGCCCAGCCCGCTGGCGGATTACCTGCGCGGCAACTACGGCAACCTCAACCTGCAGGGGGTGCCCGACGATCGTGAGGCCTTGCAACTGGTGGTAGGTGGCCAGGCCAGTTTCGCCGTGCTGGATGAAGCGCAGCTCAGCCGCCTGTCGCGCGAGAGCGAGTTCGGTGAGCTGGCGGTGGTCGGCGATATTGGCCTGCCGCAGCTGTTGCGTATCGGTTCGCGGCGCGACTGGCCGCTGCTGGCCGATGTACTTGAACGTGGCTTGCAGGCAGTGCCGGCCAAGGAGCTGGAACAACTGCATCAGCGCTGGTTGCAGCCGAAGTACCCGCGCCTGAGCGAGTCGCCGGGCTTCTGGCAGAACATGGCCTTGCTGTTCGGTCTGTTGCTGTTGTGTGCCTTGGCCACGCTGGTGTGGCAACGCCGTCAGCAGCGCCAGCTGGAGCGCAGCCTGTTGGCCGCGCGGGAGAGCCTTGTTGAACGCCAGGTGCGCGAAGAGGCGTTGCGCCTGAGCCAGTTCGCCATCGATCAGAGCACCGTGGGTATCCTCTGGGTCAACTGGGACAGCCATGTGCGTTACGCCAACCATGCCGCCGAGCGCATGTTGGGCTACAGCGAAGGGGCGTTGCTGGAGCGGCCGCTGAGCGACTTCGAGCCGAGCCTGAACATGGACCGTTGGCTGGAGCTGTGGAAAGGGGCGCGGACAGGGGCGGGGGGTGTCGGTCAGTTTGAGACGCAATGCCGGCGGGCTGATCAAAGCTTGCTACCCGTGGAGCTGTCACTGAGCTTTCTGCGCTTTCGTGATTCCGAATATCTGGTGGTCTACCTCGCCGATGTCACTGAGCGCCACCGTGCCTTGGCGGCCCTTCGCGAAAGTGAGGCGCGGCTCAAGGGCATTGCTGGCAACGTACCAGGGTTGGTGTTTCGCCTGGAACGTGACCCAGCCGAGGGCGATCTGGAGTTCCCCTATATCAGTGAGGGTAGCGAGGCATTGGTGGGTTATGCACCTAGCGAGATCCAGCACCCGCAGATGGGCCTGCGCAACCTGGTGCACCCCGAGGACCGTGCTGATTATCACAGGGTGCAGGACCTGGCCCTGGCCAGCGACCAGGACTGGTCCTGGCAGGGGCGCATCCTCACCCGGCAGGGCGAACAGCGCTGGGCCGATATCAAGGCCAGCGCCCGGCATCTGGGCAACGGCCAGGTGGTGTGGGACGGTGTAGTCTGGGACATCACACAGGGCAAGCGGGCCGAGCTGGCGCTGGCAAAGTCCCAGGAGCAGCTGCGCGAACTCTCGGCCCACCTGGAGAGCGTGCGTGAAGAAGAAAAAGCCCGTATCGCCCGGGAAGTGCATGATGAGCTGGGGCAGATGCTGACTGTGCTCAAGCTGGAAGTGTCGATGTGCGAGCTGGCCTATGCCGAGCTGGACCCTGGCCTGAATGATCGCCTGGCGAGCATGAAACGCCTGATTGCCCAGTTGTTCCAGTTGGTCCGCGATGTCGCCACTGCCTTGCGTCCGCCGATCCTCGATGCCGGCATTGCCTCGGCCATCGAATGGCAGGCGCGGCGTTTCGAGGCTCGCACGCAAATCCCCTGTCTGGTGCAAGTGCCCGATAATCTGCCAGCATTGAGTGATGCCAAGGCCACCGGGCTGTTTCGTATCCTCCAGGAGGCGCTGACCAATGTGATGCGTCACGCCCAGGCGCACAGCGTAGAGATTGAGCTGGTACGTGAGGGCGGACAGTTGCGCATGACGGTCAGTGATGATGGCCAAGGCTTTTGCCGCGAGCAGACCCGGCCTACCTCGTTTGGCCTGGTGGGTGTGCGCGAGCGGGTGCTGATGCTGGGGGGGAGCATGACGCTGGAAAGCGAGCCGGGCGAAGGCACCAGCCTGAGCGTGGCCATTCCGTTGGAGTAGGAGAGCAATCGTGATTCGAGTACTGGTGGCCGAAGACCACACCATTGTCCGTGAAGGCATCAAGCAGTTGATTGGCCTGGCCAAGGACATGCAAGTGGCGGGGGAGGCCGGTAATGGCGAGCAGTTGCTCGAAACCCTGCGCCACACACCGTGCGAGGTGGTACTGCTGGATATCTCGATGCCGGGTGTGAACGGCCTGGAGGCGATCCCGCGTATCCGTGCGCTGCACGATGCTCCAGCGATCCTGATGTTGTCGATGCACGATGAGGCACAGATGGCGGCGCGGGCGCTGAAGGCCGGTGCGGCGGGCTATGCCACCAAAGACAGTGATCCGGCGTTGTTGTTGACAGCGATTCGTCGGGTGGCCGGTGGCGGGCGTTATATTGACCCGTCGCTGGCCGACCGCATGGTGTTCGAAGTAGGCCTCACCGAATCCCGGCCGTTGCACACATTGCTCTCGGAGCGGGAGTTTTCGGTGTTCGAGCGCCTGGCCCAAGGCGCCAACGTCAACGACATCGCCCAGCAGTTGGCGCTGTCGAGCAAGACCATCAGCACCCACAAGGCACGCCTGATGCAGAAGTTGAAAGTGAACTCGCTGGCGGAGCTGGTGAAGTACGCCATGGAGCACAAGCTGGTCTGATTGCGACATGCCGTTTTGATGACTACGCCGCTCTTTATTGTAGGGTCGGGTTTACCCGCGAGGAAGTCTGGCCTGCCATCTGCGGTGCCTGAACCGGCCTATTCGAGGGTGAACCCGCTCCTGCAAGGGGGCGATGCAGCGCTGAGGTGAGTGTTCAAAACCCGCCATCCTTGTAGGGCGATCCCTACAACAAATCTTCCATCCGGATGATGGCATTCTCTCAGTACCCCCGATTTTCGGGCGCTTGCGTCTCTTCTACTCTTTTGCCTACGCAGTCATCCAACAAGAAGGTGCAGGCATGAGCGAGGCGAAGTCGAACGCTGCAACCGGCGAAACGCTGGTCAGCTTCCGTGGTGTGCAGAAGAGCTACGACGGCGAGTCGCTGATCGTCAAAGACCTCAACCTGGATATCCGCAAGGGCGAGTTCCTCACCCTGCTTGGCCCGTCCGGCTCGGGCAAGACCACCAGCCTGATGATGCTGGCGGGCTTCGAAACGCCCACCGCCGGTGAAATCCAGCTTGGCGGCCGCTCGATCAACAACGTGCCGCCGCACAAGCGTGATATCGGCATGGTGTTCCAGAACTACGCGCTGTTTCCGCACATGACCGTGGCCGAGAACCTGGCCTTTCCGCTGACCGTGCGCAACCTGAGCAAGACCGACATCAGCGAGCGGGTCAAACGAGTGCTGAACATGGTCCAGCTCGACGCTTTCGCCAAACGCTACCCCGGCCAGCTGTCTGGCGGCCAGCAGCAGCGTGTGGCGCTGGCCCGGGCATTGGTGTTCGAGCCGCAACTGGTGCTGATGGATGAGCCTCTTGGCGCGCTGGACAAGCAGCTACGCGAACACATGCAGATGGAGATCAAGCACATTCACCAGCGCCTGGGTGTAACCGTGGTGTACGTGACCCACGACCAGGGCGAAGCGCTGACCATGTCCGACCGCGTGGCGGTGTTCCACCAGGGCGAAATCCAGCAGATCGCCGACCCGCGCACGCTGTACGAAGAGCCCTGCAACACCTTCGTCGCCAACTTCATCGGCGAGAACAACCGCATCAGCGGCACCCTGCTGGCCAGTGATGGCAAACGTTGCCAGGTGCAGTTGCCTCGCGGCGAGCGGGTCGAGGCGCTGGCGGTGAATGTCGGCCAGGCCGGCGAGCCGGTGACCCTGTCGATACGCCCGGAGCGCGTGCGCCTGAACGGCCACAGTGAAAGCTGCGTGAACCGGTTCTCTGGCCGGGTGGCCGAATTCATTTACCTGGGCGACCACGTGCGGGTGCGTCTGGAGGTTTGCGGCAAAGGCGACTTCTTCGTGAAGCAGCCGATTGCCGAGCTCGACCCGGCGTTGGCCGTGGGCGATGTGGTACCGCTGGGCTGGGAGGTGGAGCACGCCCGCGCGCTCGATCCGATTGCCGAAGCCCATTGATGGATTGCTTCACCAACCCTGTACTGTGGAGAGAATAATAATGCGCAAGCAGTTGAAACTGACCGCCCTGGCTTTGGGGCTGTTCACCGCTGGCCAGGCCATGGCCGCAGACCTCACCGTGATCTCGTTCGGGGGCGCCAACAAGGCTGCCCAGGTCAAAGCGTTCTACGAACCCTGGGAAAAAGCGGGTAATGGCAAGATTGTCGCGGGTGAGTACAACGGCGAAATGGCCAAGGTCAAGGCGATGGTCGACACCAAGAGTGTGTCGTGGAACCTGGTAGAGGTTGAGTCGCCAGAGCTGGCGCGCGGCTGCGACGAGGGCATGTTCGAAGAGCTCGATCCAGCCCTGTTCGGCGATGAGGCCGACTACGTGCCTGGTGCCATTCAGCCTTGCGGCGTGGGCTTCTTCGTCTGGTCCACGGTCATGGCCTACAACGCTGACAAACTGAAGACCGCACCCACCAGCTGGGCGGATTTCTGGGACACCAAGAAATTCCCTGGCAAGCGCGGCCTGCGCAAGGGCGCCAAGTACACCCTGGAGTTCGCCCTGATGGCCGACGGTGTGGCACCGAAGGACGTGTATCAGGTACTGGGCACCAAAGAGGGTGTGGACCGCGCCTTCAAGAAACTCGATGAACTCAAGCCCAGTATCCAGTGGTGGGAAGCGGGTGCACAGCCGCCACAGTTCCTGGCCTCTGGCGACGTGGTCATGAGTTCTGCCTACAACGGGCGTATTGCCGCTGTGCAGAAAGAGAGCAACCTCAAAGTGGTGTGGAACGGCGGCATCTACGACTTTGATGCATGGGCGATCCCTAAGGGTGCCAAGAACGTCGAAGAGGCGAAGAAGTTCATCGCCTACAGCGTCAAGCCCGAGCAGCAGAAGATCTACTCCGAAAACATCGCCTATGGCCCGGCCAACTCCAAGGCCGTGAGCCTGCTGTCGGACGACGTGAAGAAAGACATGCCGACCACGCCTGAGAACATTGCCAACCAGGTGCAGATCGACGTGGCGTTCTGGGCCGACAACAGCGAGCAGCTGGAGCAACGCTTCAACGCCTGGGCGGCGAAGAAGTAAACGTCCAGTGTGTGGGGCCGCAACGCGGCCCCCAATTCAGCCTGTATTGCGGAGTTCGCCATGGCCATTGCAGTGCCCCTCAACGAAGGCGCAGGTTCAAGTCTCAAGCAGCGCCTCAAACACGCCGAGCGGGTCAACCGCTGGAAGGCGCAGGCGTTGATCGCGCCGCTGGCGCTGTTTCTTCTGCTGGTGTTCCTGGTGCCGATTGCGGCGCTGCTGTACAAGAGCGTCGGCAACCCTGAAGTGGTCGGCGGCCTGCCGCGCACGGTGGAAGTCATCAGCCAGTGGGATGGCAAAAGCCTGCCAGGCGAGGACGTCTACAAGGCGCTGAGCCAGGATTTGGCCGAGTCGCGCAAGAACCAGACCCTTGGTGACCTTTCCAAACGCTTGAACATGGAACTGGCCGGTTACCGCAGCTTGTTGACCAAGACTGCCCGTGCACTGCCCTTTAAGGCTGAGCCTGCCTCTTATAAGGATGCGTTGCAGGCTGTCGACGAGCGTTGGGGTGACCCGGCTTATTGGCAGGCGATCCGCCGCAATACCAGTTCGGTGACTTCTTTCTACCTGTTGGCCTCGGTGGACCATCGCATCGATGACCTTGGTGAGCTGGCCAAGGCCACCCCGGACCAGGCCATTTACCTGGACATTTTTATCCGTACCCTGTGGATGGGGGTGGTGATTACCACTATCTGCCTGGTACTGGCCTACCCACTGGCCTACTTGTTGGCCAACCTGCCGACCCGGCAGAGCAACCTGCTGATGATTCTGGTGCTGTTGCCTTTCTGGACATCGATCCTGGTGCGGGTGGCGGCCTGGATCGTGCTGCTGCAGTCGGGCGGGCTGATCAACAGCGCGCTGATGGCCATGGGCATCATCGACCAGCCGCTGGAGCTGGTGTTCAACCGCACAGGTGTCTACATCTCGATGGTGCACATCCTGCTGCCGTTCATGATCCTGCCGCTGTACAGCGTGATGAAGGGTATTTCCCCGAGCTACATGCGTGCGGCGATCTCGCTGGGCTGCCACCCGTTCGCCAGTTTCTGGCGGGTGTACTTCCCGCAGACTTACGCCGGTGTTGGCGCCGGTTGCCTGCTGGTGTTCATCCTTGCCATCGGTTACTACATCACCCCGGCGCTGCTAGGTAGCCCCAACGATCAGATGGTCAGCTACTTCGTCGCCTTCTACACCAACACCAGCATCAACTGGGGCATGGCCACCGCACTGGGCGGGCTGTTGCTGCTGGCGACCGTGCTGTTGTACCTGATCTATAGCTGGCTGGTCGGCGCCAGCCGTCTGCGCCTGAGCTGAGGAGCCTGTCATGCTGAGCCCATACATGTCGCCCGTGGAGCGGGTCTGGTTCTACAGCCTGCGTATTCTCTGCGGCTTGATCCTGCTGTTCCTGATCTTGCCAGTGCTGGTGATCGTGCCGCTGTCGTTCAACAGTGGCAGCTTCCTGGTGTACCCGCTGCAGGGCTTCTCGCTGCAGTGGTATCAGGACTTCTTCGGCTCGGCCGAATGGATGCGGGCGTTGAAAAACAGCATCATCGTTGCCCCAGCGGCCACGGTGCTGGCCATGGTGTTCGGCACGTTGGCGGCCATCGGCCTGACCCGTGGCGATTTCCCCGGCAAGTCGCTGGTGATGGCGCTGGTGATCTCGCCCATGGTGGTGCCGGTAGTGATCATCGGGGTGGCCAGTTACCTGTTCTTCGCCCCTCTGGGCATGGGCAACAGTTTCACCTCGCTGATTCTGGTGCATGCGGTACTGGGTGTGCCGTTCGTCATCATTACCGTGTCGGCGACGCTACAGGGGTTCAACTACAATCTGGTGCGTGCGGCGGCCAGCCTGGGAGCCTCGCCTCTGCTGGCTTTCCGTCGGGTGACCCTGCCGCTGATCGCGCCCGGTGTCATCTCGGGCGCCCTGTTTGCCTTTGCCACCTCGTTTGACGAGGTGGTGGTGACGCTGTTCCTCGCCGGGCCGGAACAGGCAACTCTGCCGCGGCAGATGTTCAGTGGTATTCGCGAGAACCTGAGCCCGACCATTGCCGCGGCGGCGACCTTGCTGATTGCGTTCTCGGTGTTGTTGCTGCTGACCCTGGAATGGTTGCGTGGGCGTAGTGAGAAGCTGAGGACTCAACAGCCAGCTTGATGATGGGTTGCCTGTGCCGGCCTCTTCGCGGCTAAAGTCGCGGAGGCCGGCACAGGTTGCGCTGGTCGACACCAATTGATACCAATCAGCCTTCATCGCTTTCCCTGAGTTACAATGCGCGCCACCGTGACTCTGCCAACAGGTGCGCCATGCAGCCCTACGCTATTGCCCCCTCCATTCTCTCTGCCGATTTTGCCCGCCTGGGTGAGGACGTCGACAAGGTATTGGCTGCGGGTGCAGACATCGTCCACTTCGATGTCATGGACAATCACTATGTCCCCAACCTGACCATCGGTCCGATGGTTTGCACCGCTCTGCGCAAGTACGGCGTTACTGCGCCGATCGACGTGCACCTGATGGTCAGCCCGGTTGACCGCATCATTGGCGACTTTATCGAAGCGGGTGCCACCTACATCACCTTCCACCCTGAAGCCACGCAGCACATCGACCGTTCGCTTCAGCTGATCAAGGATGGTGGTTGCAAGGCCGGCCTGGTGTTCAACCCGGCCACCAGCCTGGACGCCCTGAAGTATGTGATGGACAAGATCGACATGGTGCTGCTGATGAGCGTCAACCCAGGCTTCGGCGGGCAGAAGTTCATCCCCGGCACCCTCGACAAGCTGCGCGAAGCGCGTGCGCTGATCGACGCCAGTGGCCGTGATATCCGTCTGGAGATCGATGGTGGCGTGAACGTCAACAACATCCGCGAGATCGCTGCCGCTGGCGCCGATACCTTCGTGGCCGGCTCGGCGATCTTCAACGCCCCGGACTACCAGGAAGTGATCGCCAAGATGCGCGCCGAACTGGCCCTGGCCCGCCCATGAGTGGCTTCGAGCAGCTGTTCCCGGGGGAGCTGCCAAGGCTGGTAATGTTCGATCTGGACGGTACCCTGATCGATTCCGTGCCTGACCTGGCCGCCGCCGTGGACCGCATGCTGCTCGAACTGGGGCGCCCGCCTGCTGGCCTTGAGGCAGTGCGCCACTGGGTTGGCAATGGCGCCCAGGTGCTGGTGCGCCGCGCGTTGGCGGGCGGCATCGACCATGCCGACGTGGACGATGCGCTGGCAGAACAGGCGCTGGCGCTGTTCATGGACGCTTATGCCGAAAGCCATGAACTTACCGTGGTCTATCCTGGCGTGCGCGACACCCTGCGCTGGCTGCGCAAGCAGGGCGTGGAGATGGCGCTGATCACCAACAAGCCTGAGCGCTTTGTTGGCCCGCTGCTGGACCAGATGAAGATCGGTAATTTCTTCCGCTGGATCATTGGTGGCGACACCCTGCCGCAGAAAAAGCCCGACCCGGCGGCGTTGCTGTTCGTCATGCAGATGGCCGGTGTCACCCCGCAGCAGTCCCTGTTTGTCGGTGATTCGCGCAGTGACGTGCAGGCGGCCAAGGCGGCTGGCGTGCAATGCGTGGGCCTGACCTACGGCTATAACCATGGCCGGCCGATCGACGACGAATCCCCCAGCCTGGTAATCGACGACCTGCGCGCATTGCTGCCCGGTTGCGCAGACCCGGCCACTGGGATAACGTTGGCGGACCTTCAAGCCTCACAAGACAGAGAGTCCACCGTGGCGGTTACTGGCAAATTCTGGATGAAAGTCATCAAGGCCTTGGCCCGTTGGCGTTGGCGCGCCTGACTTCAGCCTGCCGGCGTGTGCCGGCCCGTCCGTTTGCCTGACCTATTGCTGCTTGCCACGAGACCACTCATGAACCGCGAAGAATTCCTGCGCCTGGCTGCTGCCGGCTACAACCGTATTCCCTTGGCCTGTGAAACCTTGGCCGACTTCGACACGCCGCTGTCGATCTACCTGAAACTGGCTGACCAGCCCAACTCGTACCTGCTCGAATCGGTGCAGGGCGGCGAGAAGTGGGGCCGTTACTCGATGATCGGCTTGCCATCGCGCACCGTGATGCGTGTGCATGGCTACCATGTCAGCATCCTGCACGATGGCGTCGAGGTGGAAAGCTGTGAGGTCGAAGACCCGCTGGCATTCGTTGAAACCTTCAAGGACCGCTACAAAGTTGCCGATATCCCAGGCCTGCCGCGTTTCAATGGCGGCCTGGTTGGCTACTTTGGCTACGACTGCGTTCGTTATGTAGAAAAGCGTCTGGGCGCCAGCCCCAACCCGGACCCGCTGGGCGTACCGGATATCCTGCTGATGGTGTCCGATGCGGTGGTGGTATTCGACAACCTGGCGGGCAAGATGCACGCTATCGTGTTGGTCGACCCCGCTGAAGATCAGGCCTTCGAACAGGGCCAGGCACGTCTGCAAGGTTTGCTGGAAACCTTGCGCCAGCCAATCACCCCACGCCGCGGCCTGGACCTGAGCGGCCCGCCGGCGGCCGAGCCGGCGTTCCGCTCCAGCTACACCCGCGAGGATTACGAAAACGCCGTCGGTCGTATCAAGGAATACATCCTGGCCGGGGACTGTATGCAGGTGGTGCCGTCGCAGCGCATGTCGATCGACTTCAAGGCTGCGCCTATCGACCTGTATCGCGCGCTACGCTGCTTCAACCCGACGCCATACATGTACTTCTTCAACTTCGGTGACTTCCATGTGGTCGGCAGCTCGCCCGAAGTGCTGGTACGTGTCGAGGACAACCTGGTCACCGTGCGCCCGATTGCCGGTACCCGCCCGCGTGGTGCGACCGAAGAGGCCGATCGTGCGCTGGAAGACGACCTGCTGTCGGACGACAAGGAAATTGCCGAGCACCTGATGCTGATCGATCTGGGCCGCAACGATGTCGGCCGTGTGTCTTCGACCGGCAGTGTGCGCCTGACCGAGAAGATGGTGATCGAGCGTTACTCCAACGTGATGCACATTGTTTCCAACGTTACCGGCCAGCTGCGTGAAGGCCTGACGGCGATGGATGCACTGCGGGCGATTCTGCCGGCTGGCACCTTGTCGGGTGCGCCCAAGATCCGCGCGATGGAGATTATCGACGAGCTGGAACCGGTCAAGCGTGGGGTTTACGGCGGTGCTGTCGGCTATTTTGCCTGGAACGGCAACATGGATACCGCAATTGCCATTCGTACTGCGGTGATCAAGGATGGCGAGCTGCATGTGCAGGCCGGTGGCGGCATCGTTGCCGACTCGGTGCCGGCGCTGGAATGGGAAGAAACCATCAACAAGCGCCGGGCGATGTTCCGTGCAGTGGCGTTGGCAGAGCAGACTTCCGCCAGATAAATTGATTGGGGCTGCTGCGCAGCCCATTCGCGGGTAAACCACGCTCCTACAAGGTTGTGTAGGAGCGGGTTCACCCGCGAAAGGGCCGGGCCTGCTGGCCAATTTCTACCTGCCGTTCACCGTTGCCGCCGCCACCGTATTCGCGGGTAAACCCGCTCCTACAAGGGATGCGCAAGCCTCAGGTATACGGGGCCGTCGTGGGAGCGGGTTCACCCGCGAATGGGTCGGGCCTGCTGGCCAATCTCCACCCGCGGATCACCGTTGCCGCCGCCACCGTATTCGCGGGTAAACCCGCTCCTACAAGGGTTGCGCAAGCCTCAGGTATACGGGGCCGTCGTAGGAGCGGGTTTACCCGCGAATGGGCCGCAAAGCGGCCCCCAGCAATTCAGAAGTCCACGCTAACCCCCACGCTAACGCCCTGCTGCGTCAACTCATCACTCTTGCGCCAATTGTAGTTCCCGCGCAAATGCACCCCTGCCACCAGTTCATGGCTCACACCCAGGCTCGCCCGGGTCAGGTCGCTGTGCGGTGTATACCCGGTCAGGGTGAAATCATTCGCCGGCAAGCTGGTCAGGTGCATCGTCACATCCTGCTCGTCGTCCTCAAACTCATGCTCCTGCGCCACCTCGGCAAAAAGCCGGGTATTTGGCTGTACCTGCACACTGCCCAACAACCCCACGCCCAGGCGACGTGACGTGCGCTCCTGGTCATCGAAGCCAAGCGCCGTCGAGCGCCCGCTCTTCTCTTCGTAGCCATCCACCTTCACCCGCGCATAGTCGGCACTGATGAAAGGTGCCAACTGCCAGTTGCTGGTGTCGGCCGCCAGGTTGTAGCCCAGCCGCCCGGACATTGCCCAGGCCTCGCCGTCGGTGTCGCCTTTTTCACTGCGGTCATTCACGCCCAGGGCGAAGGTACGCTTGAGGTCGCTGTAGTCCAGGTGCCCGGCGGTCAGCGCCGCGTCGGCCCACCAGCGGTCCTGACGGTATTGGGCAAAGGCGCTGGCCATATAGCTGTTCAGCTTGTAGTCAGAATCCTGTTCGCCAGCTTCCAGCTTCTGCCGGTACGCACCGCCGGCCAGGCCCAGGCGCCAGGCGTCGTTCAGGCGATAGCTGCCGCCCACGGTCAGGTTGTAGCCGCGGCCGTCACCGCTGGCCGCGCTGCGCTGGCCGTCGAAGTCCAGGTCCTGAGCGCCACTGGCGACAAAGGCTTGCCATTGGCCAACGGCTTGCCAAGGCGTCTGCCACTGATTGCGCAACTCATCCTGATGAGCCCGCAGGCTGGCGTGGGCCATTTCCGGTAGCAGGGTCAGTTCCCAGGGGGCTGCGAGGATCGAGTAGGCGTAATCGGCAATCAGCTGCTGACCCGCGATGGTCGGGTGGACCGAGTCGTTGAACAGCAGTTTGGTCGGGTCTGGCGTTGTGCCGTTGATACCGTACACCGGGTTTTCCACGCAGCTATCGCCGCTGTAGCAGGTACCGACCAGGTTCTGGTCGCTGGCCAGGCCGAACTGACTGGGGCTGGACAGCGCCTCGCTCAACAGCACAGGGATGTTCAGTGGAATGATCTGGGCATCGATCTGCCCTAGCTGGCTGATCAGTGACTGGTTGAACGCAGCGGAGAGCAGTGACAGTGGGTTTTGCTGTGGCGTGCCGCTGAAATTGGGCGTTTGGCCGAGGTCAGGTAGCAGCCAGACCATGATGTAGCGCGCGCCTCCTTGCTGAAGGGCTTGGGCGCTGGCAGCCAGGCGGGCGCCGGCGGCTACGGCGTCGGCCGGGCTATTCACCAGGCCCTGCAGGAAGTCGTTACCGCCACCTGTCAGGTAATACAAGGCATTTGGGTCGGCGCGCAGGCCGTTGGCCAGGTAGCCGGGGCGCTCGCGCAGCACCAACCCGGCATTGGGGTTTCCTGGTGGGATGACGGTCTCGGACGTTGTCGTGATCGAGTCCAGGATCTGTTGGGTGGTGTACCCGCCAACTGCCCAGTTATTACCATCGGGCTGGATGCCTACGGATGTCGACGGGTTCAGGTCGCCAGGCGCGACGCCCAGGCGGCCACCGAGGATCATCGGTGACACCGGAGCGAAGTTGCCGTCGGCATCGCGGTTGGTGAAACGCGCGCCTGGGGTACCGCCGCTCAGGTCGGGAAACTGCCCGGCATCGGCGAGGCTGTCGCCAAACACGATGAGGGTTGAATAGGGCGAAGGGCCGGCCAACGCCTGGCTACAGGCCAAGGCCAGTGAAGCGAGGGTAAAGCGCAATAACGGGGCTTTTCGCATCAGGGAACATCCTTTTCTTTGTTTTTATCAGGACAACCCCATCGACCTTAGCAAATCGTAGTGCTTCGCTCCCAAGTCCATTCGTTTCCCCGTGTTTACAGGCATATTGCGCCCGTCGCCCCGGTAGGCTACTGTGCCGGGACGTATGAGCGAGACCTATCCTGTGTTGATCGTCAGCAAACTCTTGATGCGCGTAATCAAGGCCCACGCCCGTTGGCGTTGGCGCGCCTGACTTTATCTCCTGCCGGCCCGCCCGGCCCGCCCCCGTTTGCCTTCTCGTTTACCGCCTGTTGTGGCAAAGCCGCGCCTGTGGCTGGTGCAGGAAGGTTCGAATCATGAAGTCAGTAGATTCAAGAGGTTTAACACCATGTTACTGATGATCGACAATTACGACTCATTCACTTACAACGTCGTTCAGTACCTTGGCGAGCTGGGTGCCGAGGTCAAGGTCATTCGCAATGACGAAATGACCATCGCTCAGATCGAGGCCCTCAACCCTGAGCGCATCGTCGTATCTCCGGGCCCGTGCACCCCAAGCGAGGCGGGCGTGTCCATAGAGGCCATCCTGCATTTCGCCGGGAAGTTGCCAATCCTCGGTGTATGCCTGGGCCACCAGTCAATCGGGCAGGCCTTTGGCGGCGACGTTGTACGTGCACGCCAGGTCATGCACGGCAAGACCAGCCCGGTATATCACCGCGACCTGGGCGTGTTCGCCAGCCTTAACAACCCGCTGACCGTGACCCGTTACCACTCGCTGGTGGTAAAGCGTGAAACCTTGCCCGACTGCCTGGAAGTGACCGCCTGGACCTCCCATGCCGACGGTTCGGTCGATGAGATCATGGGCCTGCGCCACAAGACGCTGAATATCGAAGGGGTGCAATTCCACCCTGAGTCGATCCTGACCGAGCAGGGCCACGAACTGTTCGCCAACTTCCTCAAGCAGACCGGCGGCCGCCGTTAAGGATCGAACATGGATATCAAGAGTGCGTTGAGCCGTATCGTCGGCCAGTTGGACCTTACTACCGAAGAAATGCGCGAGGTCATGCGCCAGATCATGACCGGTCAGTGCAGCGAGGCGCAGATAGGCGCTTTCCTGATGGGCATGCGCATGAAAAGCGAAAGCATCGACGAAATCGTCGGTGCGGTGTCGGTGATGCGTGAGCTGGCCGAAAAGGTCGAGCTGCAAAGCCTCGATGGTGTCGTCGATATTGTCGGGACCGGCGGTGATGGCGCCAACATCTTCAACGTGTCCACCGCTTCGTCTTTCGTCCTGGCGGCGGCGGGTTGCCCCGTGGCCAAGCATGGTAACCGCGCAGTATCGGGCAAGAGCGGCAGTGCCGACCTGCTGGAAGCTGCCGGCATCTACCTGAACCTGACGCCGACTCAAGTGGCACGCTGCATCGACAGCCTGGGCATCGGCTTCATGTTCGCGCAAAGTCACCACTCGGCCATGAAACATGCCGCTGGCCCACGTCGAGAACTGGGGTTGCGCACCCTGTTCAATATGCTCGGCCCGCTTACGAATCCGGCCGGAGTGAAGCACCAGGTGGTCGGTGTGTTCGCACAAACCCTTTGCCGCCCGCTGGCTGAGGTGCTGCAGCGCCTGGGGAGCAAGCATGTGCTGGTCGTGCACTCGAAGGATGGTCTGGACGAGTTCAGCCTGGCTGCACCCACCTTCGTTGCCGAACTGAAAAACGGCGAAATCACTGAATATTGGGTAGAGCCGGAAGACCTCGGCATGAAGAGCCAGAGCCTTCATGGCCTGGCTGTCGAGAGCCCTCAGGCTTCGCTGGAGTTGATCCGCGATGCGCTGGGCCGGCGCAAGACCGAGGACGGTCAGAAGGCCGCCGAGATGATCGTGCTTAATGCCGGCGCGGCGCTGTATGCCGCTGACCATGCCATGAGCCTGAAAGCCGGTGTAGAACTGGCCCATGATGTACTGCACACCGGCTTGGCCTGGGAAAAGCTGCAGGAATTGGGGGCCTTTACTGCAGTATTCAAGGTGGAGAACGAAGCATGAGTGTGCCGACGGTGCTGGAAAGGATCATTGCCCGCAAGTTTCAGGAAGTGGCCGAGCGCAGTGCGCGCGTCAGCCTCGCCGAACTGGAGGGCCTGGCCAAGGCCGCTGACGCCCCGCGAGGCTTCGCCAACGCGCTGATCGAGCAGGCCAAGCGCAAGCAGCCAGCGGTGATTGCCGAAATCAAGAAAGCGTCGCCAAGCAAGGGCGTGATCCGCGAGCACTTCGTGCCAGCGGAAATCGCGGTCAGCTACGAGAAGGGCGGGGCCACCTGCCTGTCGGTGTTGACCGATGTCGATTATTTCCAGGGTGCCGATGAGTACTTGCAGCAGGCCCGCGCGGCGGTTTCGCTGCCGGTGATTCGCAAGGACTTCATGGTCGACCCTTACCAGATCGTCGAAGCCCGGGCCCTGGGCGCAGATTGCGTACTGCTGATCGTGTCGGCGCTGGATGACGTGAAGATGGCTGAACTGGCGGCCACCGCCAAGAACGTCGGCCTCGACGTGCTGGTAGAAGTGCACGATGGCGATGAACTGGAGCGCGCGCTGAAAACCCTGGATACACCGCTGGTTGGGGTGAACAACCGCAACCTGCACACCTTCGAAGTCAGCCTGGAAACCACCCTTGACCTGCTGCCGCGCATTCCGCGTGACCGTCTGGCGATTACCGAAAGCGGTATTCTCAACCGGGCCGATGTGGAGCTGATGGCAATCAACGAGGTTTACTCGTTCCTGGTGGGAGAGGCGTTCATGCGCGCCGAGCAGCCTGGCCTGGAATTACAGCGGCTGTTCTTCCCCGAGCAGGTGAAGAAGACTGTTCAGCAACTGGACTGATCAAATGAAGCCGGCGTTTTTGCCGGCTTTTTTGTACCTGTAATGGCCGTGTCGCGGGCAAGCCCGCCCCCACACAGGTACGCGCCCTGTTGTAGGAGCGGGTTTACCCGCGAAGAGGCCCTTGAAATCAACATCATAGGTGGATCAATGACCGATCAACCCCTGGCCCTGAGCGTCGAACAAGGCCTGCACGCCGAGCAGGAACTGCTGGCCGCCGTCTGCCGCGGCGAACGCGAGAATGGTGTGCTGTTCTGGCGCCCCACCGACCACGCGCTGGTCATGCCTCGACGCATGAGCCGGCTGGGCAACTTCGAGGTCGCCTGCGCGGAATTGGCTATTGCTGGCTGGCCGGTGCTGCTGCGAGAAACTGGCGGTGAGCCGGTGCCTCAGTCGCATTCGACGGTGAACGTTGCACTGGTCTACGCCGCGCCGCGCAGTGAAGGCGACCACGGCCGTATCGAAAATGCCTACGAGCGCCTGTGTCTGCCGCTGTGCGATGTGCTGCGCGAGTGGGGCGGGGTGGCGTCAGTCGGGGAAATCGACGGGGCCTTCTGCGATGGCCGCTACAACGTCAACCTCAATGGCCGCAAATTGGTGGGTACCGCCCAGCGCTGGCGTCAGGGCCTGGGTGGCAAGCGCCCTGTGGTGCTGGTGCACGGTGCGCTGCTGCTGGACAACGAGCGTGAGTCGATGGTGGCGGCGGTCAACCGCTTCAACGAGTGCTGTGAGCTGGAGCAACGCTGTCGCGCCGATGCGCACATCGCCTTGCACGAAGTGGCGCCGGCAGCGCCCTGGTTCGAGCGCCTTTCGCAGGCCTACGCCAAGGTGCTGGCCGAGTTGCCCAAGGACTAGCGGGTACCGTGGACCACCATGGTCTTGCCCTTGACCTGCACCAGGCTGCGTTCCTCGAGGTCTTTGAGAACGCGGCCGACCATTTCCCGAGAGCAACCGACGATTCGGCCGATTTCCTGACGGGTAATCTTGATTTGCATGCCATCGGGGTGGGTCATGGCGTCGGGCTGCTTGCACAGTTCCAGCAGGCAACGGGCAACTCGCCCGGTCACGTCGAAAAATGCCAAATCGCCAACCTTGCGCGTAGTGTTGCGCAGGCGCTGGGCCATTTGACTGCCCAGGGCGTAGAGGATTTCAGGGTCCTGGCGCGCCAGTTCGCGAAACTTTTCGTAGCTGATTTCGGCCACTTCGCATTCGGTCTTGGCGCGTACCCAGGCACTGCGCTGCTGCTCGCCATCAACGGGCTCGAACAGGCCTAGCTCGCCAAAGAAATCGCCATTGTTGAGGTAGGCGATGATCATTTCATGGCCGTCGTCGTCCTCGATGAGGATGGTGACCGAACCCTTGATGATAAAAGACAGTGTCTCGGCCCGGTCGCCGGCGCAGATGATGTTGCTTTTGGCGGTGTAGCGGCGGCGCTGGCAGTGTACCAGCAGCTTGTCGATGTTCTTTATCTTGGCGGGTAGGGCGGAGGCAACCATCACGAAATCCTGTTCGATACGACGCATAGGCTTTTTATAGAGGTTGGCTGACGGAGAGCGCCAGTCATTTGGCGCCAGCTTATCAGACACTACGAGATGTTTCGGTACTAAACCGACACATCTCGTGCTTTTCCCACAGCCGCACAAGGTCTAAGCTGACACCCTTTTCCGAAAATCAGGAGTCCGGGTAGATGAAGGCACGTATCCAGTGGGCCGGTGAGGCAATGTTCCTCGGCGAATCGGGGAGCGGCCATGTCGTCGTAATGGACGGCCCGCCCGAGGCCGGCGGCCGCAACCTGGGCGTGCGACCGATGGAAATGCTGTTGCTGGGCCTGGGTGGCTGCAGCAGCTTTGACGTGGTGAGCATTCTGAAGAAGTCGCGCCAGGCAGTGGAAAGCTGTGAGGCATTTCTGGAGGCAGAGCGCGCCAGCGAAGACCCGAAGGTGTTCACCAAGATTCACATGAACTTCGTGGTGAAGGGGCGGGGGCTGAAAGAAGCGCAGGTCAAGCGGGCAGTGGAACTGTCGGCGGAAAAGTATTGCTCGGCTTCGATCATGCTCGAGCGTGCCGGGGTTGAGATTACCCATGGGTATGAAATCGTAGAGCTGGGTTAAGGCTGAGATTCCGGGGCCGCTTTGCAGCCCTTGTGGAAGCGGGTGAGCCCGCTCCCACCTGCGGCCCGGGCGAGCTTCAGTCGCGCAGGGCCGGAAGGGCCATCCGCAACCATTGCGGAAGACTGCTTCTTAGCGCCTGGCTCAACCGCTCCCGGCGCTTTTGGTAAACCAGGCCAAGCCAGATAACCCCCAGCCCGATCATGGTCAGCACCAACGAGAACAGCAACGACTGGGCAAACACCTCGTACGACAGATATCCCAGATAAGCCGCCACCCCCAGCGCACCAAACACCATGAACACCGGCCGACGCAGCAGCACCGCCATGCCCATCAGCGCAATGTTGATCAGGCAGTACATGGCCTTGCCCAACTCACTGCCGCTGTCCAGTAGCGTCAACCCGCCCCAGAACGCTGCCAGCCCGGCGAGGTAACCCCAACGGGCGTAGTCCTCACGTGTGCGGCCGTCTATCACGAGGAAAACCACCAGCAAGCCCAGCCCAAACCACAGGGAGACGTGGCGACGCTGCTCCCAACTGAACGGTGAGCCGAAGAACCACTCGCTAAGGTCCATCGACATGAACCACAAGGCCACGGCCATTGGCATGACGACGAACGGGTAGGGGATCAGTCGCAGCATTAGCAGCCCGGCAAGCACCGTGGCTGCTTCCATCGCCAGCCAGCCGCCTTGCACGTAGGTGTAGTACTGGTGGTAGTCAGCCTGCGCATCGTCCAGTGGCCACCAGCCGAGCATGCGTTCGATAGCGAATACCGCCAGCGGCACGATGCTGACGGCTACTGCTGCCAGCACGCCAGCAGCGACGGGCTGGGCGCGGCGTTGCAGATTGAGGGCGAACAAGGTGATCAGCAGGATATAGAGGCTGGCGATGATCAACAGCGCGCCGTCACCGAGGCTCATCCAGGCCTCGGTGAGCAACCAGCCCATTGCCGCCATGATCAGCATGGCGCCAAAGTAGAAGGCAACATGGGCCAGCTGAAAGCTGCCACGTGGTGCGGGTTGCTGGCGCAGGAATGCCAACAGGCTTTGGTCCTGGCCTGGTTGGAGAATGCCTGCTTGCACGGCGCGCGCCAGGTCCTTGGCGTCGAATCGATCCGTCATGGTGATGCCTTCAGATGCGGTATGTGCTCTTGGTCATGACCTTGGCCAGCAAGCTCATGCCAAAGCGGACGGGGGCCGGGAAGCGATAACCACCGGCTTCCAGCGCAGACTCGGCGTGCTGCTCTTCGTCTATGCGCATCTGCTCGAGAATGGCCCGGGATTTTTCATCTTCGTGCGGGAGTTGCTCCAGGTGCTCGTCGAGGTGTTTGCACACCTGATGTTCGGTAGCGGCGACGAAGCCCAGGCTGACCTTGTCGCTGACCAGCCCGGCCAGTGCGCCAATGCCGAACGACATGCCGTAGAACAGAGGGTTGAGCACGCTCGGGTGGCTGTTCAGCTGGCGAATGCGCTGCTCGCACCAGGCCAGGTGGTCGATTTCTTCCTCAGCGGCATGCTCCATGGCCTTGCGCACTTCGGGCAGCTTGGCGGTCAGGGCCTGGCCTTGGTACAACGCCTGGGCGCAGACTTCACCGGTATGGTTGATGCGCATCAGCCCGGCAATATGGCGGGCCTGTTGCTCGTCCAGGTCAACGTCTGGCTGGACGATGGCCGGCGATGGCCGGGCAGGTTGGCCGCTGAAAGGCAGCAAGGTGCGCATGGCGGTATCGGCCTGCAGCAACAAGCGGTCGAGCGGCGAGTAGTGACGTTCGGTAGCCATCGGGCACCTCCGCAAGAATGTGCCCGACAGTTTACCGCAATAGCGGCGGGGTCGCTTGCCGTGGGTCAGCCCGGTGGCCAGTTCATCTGGCGCTGGCCAAGCACGTGCATATGGATGTGGTAGACAGTCTGGCCGCCTTTGGGGTTGCAGTTCATGACCACGCGGAAACCTTCCTCGCAGCCTTGTTCGACAGCCAGGCGCTGGGCGGTGAACAGGATGTGGCCAGCCAGGGCCTTGTCTTCTTCGGTCAGGTCATTGAGGGTGCGAATGTGCTTTTTCGGGATGACCAGAAAATGTACCGGTGCCGCGGGTGCAATGTCCTTGAAGGCCAGGATCTGGTCGTCTTCATAGATGATATCTGCCGGGATTTCCCGGTTGATGATTTTGAGGAATAGATCGTCCACAGCACTTGCTCCATGGTGAGGGTCGGGCCGAGTGTACTCAGCCGGGCGCCGCTCGCCCAGTGGCTATTCCATGCCTAAGGGGCAATAGCGGCGGTGGATGGCCCCGGCCAGCTTGCGCACCAGCCAGCGCGGCAACAGCCGCGGTGCGAACGCCAGCCAGCGGTTGCGCCGGCCAGGCATGATCAGTGCGCGGTTCTTGTCCAGTGCCCGCACGGTGTACAGCGCCACTTCCTCGGGGCTGAGACAGCGCGGCTTGCCATCGAGCCGCGCAATGCGCCGGCGTGCGGAACGTACCGGGCCAGGGCACAGTACAGAGACCTTGATGCCGGTGCGCTTGAGTTCTTCGCGCAGGGCCTGGGAAAAACTCAGTACGTAGGCCTTGCTGGCGGCATAGGCGGCCATCCATGGGCCAGGCGCCACCCCGGCCAGGCCGGCGACGTTGAGAATCTGCCCGCCACCCTGCACAGCCATCAGGTTACCGATGGCGTGACACAGGCGGCTCAGGGCCAGCACGTTGACTTCCAGCAGATCCTGTTCGTCGGCCCACTCATGGGCCAGGAACGGCCCATAGGTGCGCAAGCCCGCGCAGTTGACCAGCAAATCGATACGCCGCTCACCTTCTTCCAGCTCGAGCACGAAGCCTGAAAGGCGCAACGGCTGACTGAGGTCGCAGGCGCGGAACAGCACCTCGACACCGAAACGCTGGGTCAGCTCGATGGCGACAGGCTCCAGCGTTTCTCGTTGGCGTGCCACCAGGATCAGATTGCGCCCGCGCCGTGCCAGCGCTTCCGCCAAGGCCAGGCCCAGGCCGCTGGAAGCACCAGTGATCATGGCGTAACGGGTCATGCAAGGCTCCTGGGGGCGGAAGAGGGCGCCTAGTGTACAACTTGCCCGTGCAAGGTGTTGCCTTTTGCTACAAGGCGCGGGCGCGCAAAACCTGGCAGCGTTCCAGGGCTTGTCGGTACTCGCCATGCAGGCGCTCGATCAATGCGCTGGCGCTGGGCAGGTCATGGATTGCACCGACGCCCTGGCCCGCTGACCATACGGTCTTCCAGGCCTTGGCTTCGTCATCGATCGGCTTGAGCTTGCCTTGCACCTGCCCGCCTTTGAGGGCGTTCATGTCGTAGCCGGCCTGCTCCAGGCTCTGGCGCAGGAAGCTGGCGGGGATGCCGGACACCACGGGTGTGTGGATGATGTCGGCGGCATGGGCGTTCAGCAGCATCTGTTTGTAGGCGCCCTGAGCCTGGCTTTCTGTGGTGGCGATGAAGCGCGTACCCATGTACGCCAGGTCCGCCCCCAGCAGTTGTGCGGCCAGGATTTCGTGGCCGTGGTTAATGCAACCAGCCAGCAGCAGGGTCTTGTCGAAGAACTGGCGAATTTCTGCGGCCAGGGCGAACGGGCTCCAGGTGCCGGCATGGCCGCCTGCGCCTGCGGCGACGGCGATAAGGCCATCGACACCCGCTTCGGCGGCTTTTTCGGCATGCCGGCGGGTGGTGACATCGTGGAGCACCAGGCCGCCGTAGCCGTGTACGGCATCGACCACTTCCTTTACTGCCCCCAGGCTGGTGATAACGATTGGTACACGGTGTTCGACGCACAAGGCCAAGTCGGCCTGCAGGCGCGGGTTGGTCGGGTGGACGATCAGGTTGACTGCGTAGGGCGCTGGCGCCTGCAGTTGAGCCAGGCCTGCCTCGATCTCTTCCAGCCAAGCCTTGAAGCCAGCGCTGTCGCGTTGGTTCAGGGCCGGGAAACTGCCAACCACGCCGCTGGCGCAGCAGGCCAGCACCAATTGGGGGTTGGAGATGAGGAACATCGGTGCGGCAACCACGGGCAGCCGCAGGCGTTGTTCGAGCGAGGCAGGTAGCGACATGGCAAGGCTCCTTGAGCGGGTGGCTATGTCAGAACGGTTTCACCACCACCAGAATGACGATACCCAGCAGGATCAGCACGGGCACTTCGTTGAACCAGCGATAGTAGACGTGGCTGCGGGTGTTGGTGCCATTGGCGAAGCGTTTGCGCTGGGCACCGCACACGTGATGGTAGCCGGTCAGCAGGATCACCAGGGTGAGCTTGGCATGCAGCCACCCTTGGCTCAGCCAGCCGGGGGTGAGGTACAGCATCCAGGCGCCAAAAACGTAGGTGGCGATCATCGCCGGATTCATGATGCCGCGGTACAGCTTGCGCTCCATGGTCGCAAAGCGTTCCTGGCTGATGCTGTCCTGGCTCTGGGCGTGGTAGACGAACAGCCTGGGCAGGTAGAACAGGCCGGCGAACCAGCAGACCACGCTGACGATATGCAGCGCTTTGATCCATAGGTAAAGCATGGAGGGAGTTCCTTCAGGTAATCACGGTCGTCAGATAGTAGTGGTCAAGCGCCCGAAGGGTCACCCGAAGAGTTGTTACAGGCGCCCTGCGCCCCTATTATCGTGCGCTTTCCAGACGGCTCGTTGATAAGGGGCAAGCGTTATGATCAAGGTCGGTATCGTCGGCGGCACGGGTTACACCGGCGTCGAACTGTTGCGTCTGCTGGCACAGCATCCACAGGCCGAAGTGGCGGTCATTACTTCGCGCTCCGAGGCGGGCGTGGCGGTGGCGGACATGTACCCGAACCTGCGCGGCCACTATGACGGGCTGGCGTTCAGCGTGCCGGACAGCAAGGCTCTGGGGGCCTGCGACGTGGTGTTCTTCGCCACCCCGCATGGTGTTGCCCACGCCCTGGCCGGTGAGCTGCTGGCGGCCGGCACCAAGGTGATCGACCTGTCTGCCGACTTCCGCCTGCAGGATGCCGCCGAGTGGGGCAAATGGTATGGCCAGCCGCATGGCGCGCCAGAGCTGCTCAAGGACGCGGTATACGGCTTGCCAGAAGTGAACCGCGAGAAGATCCGCCAGGCCCGCCTGATCGCTGTGCCGGGTTGCTACCCGACTGCCACCCAGCTGGGCTTCCTGCCGCTGCTGGAAGCGGGCCTGGCCGACGCGTCGCGCCTGATCGCCGACTGCAAGTCGGGTGTCAGCGGTGCTGGCCGTGGCGCCGCGGTCGGTTCGCTGTTCTGCGAAGCCGGCGAGAGCATGAAGGCCTATGCAGTCAAGGGGCATCGTCACTTGCCAGAAATCAGCCAGGGCTTGCGCCTGGCCGCAGGCAAGGATATCGGCCTGACGTTCGTGCCGCACCTGACGCCGATGATCCGTGGTATCCACGCCACCCTGTACGCAAACGTGGTCGATACCTCGGTCGACCTGCAGGCGCTGTTCGAGAAACGCTATGCCGATGAACCGTTCGTCGACGTGATGCCAGCAGGCAGCCATCCGGAAACCCGTAGCGTGCGTGGTGCCAACGTCTGCCGCATTGCCGTTCATCGCCCGCAGGGTGGTGACCTGGTGGTGGTGCTGTCGGTGATCGACAACCTGGTCAAGGGCGCCTCCGGCCAGGCGGTGCAGAACCTCAACATCCTGTTCGGGCTGGATGAACGCATGGGCCTGTCCCATGCCGGCTTGCTGCCGTAAGGCCACCAGCATTGGAAAAGGCCCGCGTCGTGCGGGCCTTTTTGCAGGTCGCGACTAAAGCCGCACAATTCTTGACCGATTTTCTCGGGAAAGCGGATAATGCGCGTCATCGAGTTTTATGGCGGCTACCGCGCCGGGAGAATCAACATGAGCGTCGAAACCTTCACCCCTACCGGTCTGGAATTTACCCACGGGGCAGCCCAGAAGGTGAAGAACCTGGTCAATGAGGAAGGCAATGAGCGTCTGAAGCTGCGAGTGTTCGTTACCGGTGGCGGTTGCTCCGGCTTCCAGTACGGCTTCACCTTCGATGAAGACGTGGCCGAAGATGACACCATTGTCGAGCGCGAGGGCGTTTCCCTGGTGGTCGATCCGATGAGCTTCCAGTACCTGGCGGGTGCCGAAGTGGACTACCAGGAAGGCCTGGAAGGCTCGCGCTTCGTGATCAAGAACCCGAATGCCGCGACCACCTGCGGTTGCGGGTCGTCGTTCTCGATCTAAGGGCTGGGCATACGAAAACGCCGCGCAATTGCGCGGCGTTTTGCTTTCTGGCGTAGCGGCTATGCCGGGTAGATTGCGCCCAGTACGCGCAGGCCCTTGGCGGCAGTGACGCTGGGGCGGTTGGCGGCGATACCCTCCAGGCAGCAGTGAGCCAGCCAGGCGAAGGCCATGGCTTCGACCCAGTCCGGGTCTACGCCATAGGCGCCAGTGCTTGCGACACGGGCCGCCGGTAGCAGTTGGCCAAGACGGGCCATCAGCGCGCCGTTGCGGGCGCCCCCACCACAGACCAACAGCGCTTCGGTGCCTTGCTGGGCTTTGCCAAGCGAGTCGATGATGCTGCGTGCGGTCAGCTCCAGCAGTGTCGCCTGCACGTCCTGGGCCCGGTATGCCGGCAGGTTGGCCAGGTGGCGATCCAGCCAAGGCAGGTTGAACACCTCGCGGCCGGTACTCTTGGGGCCGCTGCCGGCAAAGAACGGGTCAGCCATCAGTGCGCTGAGCAACCCGTGCTGAACCACACCCGAGGCAGCCCAGGCGCCATCTGCATCGTAGGCGTGGCCGTGCTCGCGCTCGATCCAGGCATCCAGCAGCACGTTCCCCGGGCCGCAATCGAACCCATGAACTGGCTTGTCCTGCTCAATCAGGCTGAGGTTGCTGAAACCGCCTACGTTGAGGATTGCCAGGCGTCGGCCAAGCTGGCTGAACAGGGTTTCGTGGAAGGCCGGTACCAGTGGCGCGCCCTGGCCACCGGCAGCCACATCGCGACGGCGGAAGTCGGCGACCACGCTGATGCCGGTCAGCTCGGCGAGCAGTGCGGGGTTACCGATCTGCACAGTAAAGCCGCGGGACGGTTCATGGCGAATGGTCTGGCCGTGGCTGCCGATGGCGCGAATGGCTTCGGGCTTCAGTCCCTGGCGAGCCAGCAGTTGGTGGATACCTTCGCCGGCCAGGCTGGCCCAGCGGTTTTCCGCCAGTGCGGCACGGGCAATCTCGTCAGTGCCGCTGCTGCACAGGGCCAGCAGGTCCTTGCGCAGGTCCGGGGGCATGGGCAGGTAGTGGGTGGCGAGCAGTTCAAGCTGCTCGCCTTGTTCGATCAGGGCGATATCCAGGCCATCGAGGCTGGTACCGGACATCACCCCCAGGTAGAGCGCCATGGCTTAGCGCTTGTTCGCTGCGAGCAGGGTGGCCTTTTCCTGATCCATGCGGGCAATCAGCGGCTGGCTCTGCTGCAGGAAGCGCTGACGCTCGTTCTTGGCAATCGGGTCAGCCATTGGCACCTTCTGGCTCAGCGGGTCGACGTGCACGCCGTTGACCTGGAACTCGTAGTGCAGGTGTGGGCCGGTGGACAGGCCGGTAGTGCCGATGTAGCCAATGATCTGGCCCTGTTTGACCGTACTGCCGGTCTTGATGCCTTTGGCAAAGCCCTGCATGTGGCCATACAGCGTCTTGTAGCGGTTGCCATGCTGAATGATCACGGTATTGCCGTAGCCACCACGGCGCCCGGCCAGTTCGATGCGACCGTCACCGGCTGCCTTGATCGGCGTACCTCGTGGGGCCGCGTAGTCGACGCCTTTGTGGGCGCGGATCTTGTTCAGGATGGGGTGCTTGCGACCGGCGGAAAAGCGCGAGCTGATGCGGGCGAAGTCCACCGGGGTGCGGATGAATGCCTTGCGCAGGCTGTTGCCGTCGGCGGTGTAGTAGGTAGTGTTGCCCTGCTTGTTGGTGTAGCGCACGGCAGTGTAGGTTTTGCCGCGGTTGGTGAAGCGCGCAGAGAGGATGTTACCGGTGCCGACGACCTTGCCGTCCATCACCTTCTGTTCGTAGACCACGTCGAACTCGTCCCCTGGGCGAATATCCTGGGCGAAGTCGATGTCGTAACCCAGCACGCGGGCCATGTCCATGGTCATGCTGTGGGACAGGCCGGCGCGCTGGGCGGAAGCTGACAGCGAGCTCTTGATCACACCGTGGGCATAGGCGGTGCGTATCACCGGCTTGCTGATTTCACGGTTGAATGTGTAGCCCTTGGCGGTTTTGGTCAGGCGAATGGTTTCGAGGTTGCTGACTTTGCTGTGCAGACTGGCCAGCTGGCCATCCTTGTCGAGCTCGAACTGCAAGACCTGGCCGTGCTTGAGCTGGCTGAATTGCTTGGCCTGCTTGTTGCTGGCCAGCAAGTCATGCACAGCATTGGCGGGCAGGCCGACCTTGGCGAACAGGGTGGACAGGGTATCGCCGCGGGCCACGGTGACTTCGCGGTGGCCAGGCTCCTTGGCGGCCTCGGCAACCGGTTCGGCAGCCGGGGCCTGTTGATCGGCCTTCTGGGTTTCGGGGGTAGCCTCTTCGATCTGGGCGAAAGGCGAGCCTTGCTCACCTTCGCTTTGCACCAGGGGCGCAGCGCGGGATTCGTCTTTCAGCTGCTCGGCAGGGCTTTCGAGCTCGAGGTTGAGGGTAGTTTTCTTGGCTTCCACTTCGCTGGAAGGAAATACCAGCAAAGCCAGGCTGAGCAGGGCGGCGATGCCGCTGGCGGCCAACAGATGGCTCTTCGGATAAAGCGGGGGCGCTTTAGGCGGTTCGTTGGTCATGGGCAAGGTGACTTTGAAAAAGGTGAAATGGAAAAGATGAATGACATGATGAAGATGAAATAACTGTATAAAATATAACCAAATCCATTTTCACGCAAGGGCGCGTAGACGCCGCAAGCCTGTGTTCGGGTCACATTCCTTTGCGAAACTTGTATTTGACGGCCGATCTTGTATGGTTGGCTCCCCCTGAATCTGAGCCTTGCGGGTTTGTCTATGAAGTCGGTTGAAGAGCAGCTGGCGCTTATCAAGCGCGGTGCGGAAGAAGTACTGGTCGAGTCGGAACTGGTGGAGAAGCTCAAGCGCGGCCAACCTCTGCGCATCAAGGCCGGCTTCGACCCGACCGCTCCGGACCTGCACCTGGGTCACACGGTGCTGATCAACAAGCTGCGCCAGTTCCAGGATCTGGGCCACCAGGTCATCTTCCTGATCGGTGACTTCACCGGCATGATCGGTGACCCGAGTGGCAAGAGCGCCACGCGCCCGCCGCTGACCCGCGAACAGGTGCTGGAGAACGCCGAGACTTACAAGCAGCAGGTGTTCAAGATTCTTGACCCGGCCAAGACTGAAGTCGCGTTCAACTCCACGTGGATGGACAAGCTGACCCCTGCCGACTTCATTCGCCTGGCTTCGCAGTACACCGTCGCGCGCATGCTGGAGCGTGATGACTTCGACAAGCGTTACACCACCAATCAGCCGATTGCCATCCACGAGTTCCTCTACCCGCTGGTGCAAGGCTATGACTCGGTGGCGCTGAAGGCGGATGTTGAGCTGGGTGGTACCGACCAGAAGTTCAACCTGCTGATGGGGCGTGAACTGCAGCGGTCTTATGGGCAGGAAGCGCAGAACATCGTGACCATGCCACTGCTCGAAGGGCTCGACGGTGTGAAGAAGATGTCGAAGTCGCTGGGCAACTATGTCGGCATCCAGGAAGCGCCAGGGGTGATGTACAGCAAGCTGGTGTCGATCCCGGATACCCTGATGTGGCGTTACTTCGAGCTGCTGAGCTTCCGTTCGATGGAAGAAATCGAGCAGTTCCGGGCCGATGTTGCCAATGGCGCCAACCCACGTGACATCAAGATCAAGCTGGCGGAAGAAATTGTGGCGCGCTTCCACGGTGAGGAGGCTGCAGCCAATGCTCACCGTGCTGCCGGTAACCGTATGAAGGAAGGCGAGCTGCCGGAAGACTTGCCGGAGATCGAAGTGGCTGCGGCGGAAGACCTGCCAATTGCTGCGGTGTTGAATCGGGCTGGTCTGGTCAAGAACTCGGCTCAGGCGCGAGATTTGCTGAGTGGCGGCGCGGTGAAGGTTGATGGTGCAGTGGTCGACAAGGACTTCATATTTGTCCTTGGTGCTACGCATGTGTGCCAGGCGGGCAAGAAGTCGTTTGGCCGGGTCACCCTCAAGGCTGAGTAATTGCCTGGATGGTTTAGCTATATAGAAGCGGGGAGGCCGATAGGCCTCCCCGCTTCGTTTTCAGCAATATTAAGGTTTCTTGAAATA
>NZ_BCBP01000050.1:0-70980 GCF_001753955.1 Pseudomonas sp. NBRC 111139 | reverse complement strand
CACCGGTGTAGGAGCGGGTTTACCCGCGAATGGCCTCAACGCGATAGCGGCAGGCTAGTGGTGGACTTGATCTCGGAAAGCGCCACAATCGAATTCACCTCCTGAATCCCCGGCACGTTCGACAGTTTTTCGAAGAAGAACCGCTCGTAGGCCTCGATGTCAGACGTGACGATGCGCAGCAGAAAGTCCACAGCCCCCATCAGTACATAACACTCCAGCACCTCAGGGAACCCGCGGATCGCCTCGGTGAACTCGGTGAAGTTGGAGCGCCCGTGGGCGTTCAATTTCACTTCGGCGAAAATCTGCGTGTTCAGGCCGACCTTCTTACGGTCCAGCAAGGTCACCTGCCCACGAATCACCCCCTCTTCCTTCAAGCGCTGAATGCGCCGCCAGCACGGCGATTGCGACAGCCCGACGCGCTCGGCGATCTGTGCACTGGACAGCGAAGCGTCCTCCTGCAGCAGTTCGAGGATGCGACGGTCGTAGGCGTCCAGCTCGCTGTGCATTATCTATTCTCCACATCAGATTTTTTTGAATAAAAGAATTCACCAATAAGGCGAAATCACCCAATCATAGCGAAAAAATACCGCCAGCAACGTGCAAGAATTTCTCCCTCATTTGCGGAGACCAGCATGAACGCACAGCCCCGTACCGACGCCTGGGCCGCCACCAACGCCCACAGCACCGTGCACTATCGCCTGCAGGCCGAGGCCGAGCCCGATAGCCTGTGCCGGGTGCTCAACCTGTTCGCCTTGCAGTTCCTGACCCCGCATAGCGTGCAGGTCAGCCAGCAGGATGACTGGCTGGATATCGAAATCGGCATTGGCGGGTTGAGCTGGCACCGGGCCGAGGTCATTGCACAGAAACTGCGTAACCTGGTGTGTGTGGGTGAGGTGAGCCTGACCAACTTGCAGCGAGTGGCGTTGGCAGTGGTCTGAACCACCCTCTCTGCTGGACCTGTACCTCAAGGCACGTACGATCCCTGTAGGAGCGGGTTCACCCGCGAAGCGTCCGGAACAGGCGCAGCAAAATCCCGAAACCTTTCACCTCCAATAGCCACCCGCCGCCCGGCTAGCCTTGATCAGCACTACCCGATCAGGCACGGACGCCACCCATGCATACCCCCGACAATCCGGCACTCGACCTCAAGCGTGTGCTCCAGGCCCTGCTCGCTGACCAGCACCTGCACGCCAGCGATACCCTGCAAGTACTCGAACACGCCGCTGCCCACCCCACTAGCCACCCGCTGGAACACATCGCCGCCTGCAGCCTGGAAAACCGCCAGCACCCTGGTCAGCCTCTGGACCTGGAGTACCTTTGCCAATGGCTGGCCGACAAGGTCGGCCAGCCCTACCTGCGCATCGACCCCATGCAAATCGACCTGCCCCAGGTCACCGGCCTGATCTCCCCAGCCTTCGCCCAGCGCCACGGCATCCTCATCGTCGCGGCCGATGCCTCCAGCGTCACCGTCGCCAGCGCCCAGCCTTTCCAGGATGACTGGCAGGCCGACCTGGCCCGTAGCCTCGGCCGATCGATCCGTCGCGTACTGGCCAGCCCGCAGCAGATCCGTGAGTCAGCGCAGTCGTTCCACCGCCTGGCCCAGTCGGTAAAAGGCGCGCAATACCAGCAGTCGGCCAGCCTGGGGGAACTTGAGCAATTGCTGGAGCTGGGCAAACGCCAGGCCGAGGCCAGCGCAGACGACGCACACATTGTGCATATCGTCGACTGGCTGCTGCAGTACGCCATTGAGCAACGCGCCAGCGATATCCACTTGGAACCGCGCCGCGAACAGGGCCAGCTGCGCTACCGCATCGATGGCCTGCTGCACACCGTCTATGCCTTCCCCGCCGGGGTCACCCTGGCCCTCGTCAGCCGCCTGAAACACCTGGGCCGCATGGACGTTGCCGAGAAACGCCGGCCGCAGGACGGCCGGTTGCAAAGCCGCCTGCCCGGTGGTGGAGAAGTGGAGCTGCGGCTTTCGACCCTGCCCACCCCGTTTGGCGAGAAACTGGTGCTGCGCCTGTTCGACCCGCACCAGTTGCAAGAGGGCTTCGACCGCCTTGGCCTGCACGGCCAGCAACTGGCCCAATGGCAGCGCCTGCTACGTCAGCGCCAAGGCATCATCCTGGTCACCGGCCCCACCGGCTCCGGCAAAACCAGCACGCTGTACACCAGCCTCAAACTGTTGGCCACCCCACAGGTCAACCTGTGCACCATCGAAGACCCGATCGAGCGCCTGGAGCCAGCCTTCAACCAGCTGCAGGTGCAGCCCGCGCTGGACCTGGGGTTTGCCAACGCGGTCAGGGCCATGCTGCGCCAAGATCCCGATATCATCATGATCGGCGAAATTCGCGACCGCGAAACCGCCCTGGTGGCAGTTCAGGCAGCGCTGACCGGGCACCTGGTACTGTCCACCCTGCATACCAACGACGCTTGTGCAGCGATTACCCGCTTGCAAGAGCTGGGTGTGGCCGACTACCTGATCAAGGCGACGCTTATCGGGGTGATGGCCCAGCGCCTGGTGCGAACCGTCTGCACCGACTGCCAGGCAGGTTCATCAGCCACCTGCCGAGCCTGCCGCGGCACCGGTTTTCAGGGGCGCACAGGATTATTCGAACTGCTCGAGCCCAGCGACACCTTGCGCGCATTGATCGGCCCTGATGCCGACCTGACCCGATTGCGGCGCCAGGCGCTGGCCGATGGCCTGATTGACCTGCGCCATTGCGGCGAGGCCAAAGTGGCCGCTGGGCAGACCCGTGCCGAGGAAGTGCTGCGCGTCTGCAACTGACGAAAAGTCCTTTGTATTCAAGGAACTTGCCTCGCCCGAAAAGATCCAAGCGCGCATCTTCAACCATCACCCTTCGAGGTGTTTCAACATGCGTCTCAAAACCGCCATTGCCGCCGCTACCTTGCTTTCGCTGCCTATTGGCTCGGCCATGGCCGATACCTTCTGGCGTAACGTGATGACTTCCGGTGCTACCACGGCATCGAGCTACCTGACCTCGCGGGATCACAAGCTGGTAGTGGCCGCGCAGGATGACGCCAGCAGCTTCGTCGCCAGCGAAGGCGCGATCCGCGGGCCGTTCCTGGAAGCGGCCATGCGCGAGGCACGGGCAGAGAACCCAGGGATGCAGGCTTCCGACATGGAGTTGGCCAATGCCATCCTGGCCAAAAATGCAGTAGCCGAGTAACTGCGTCGCCTGCTTCGCGGGTAAACCCGCTCCTACAGGCACCCGCGAAGCATCCAACACCTACCTCAGCGATAAGCCTCCACCGGCACACACGCACAGAACAGATTCCTGTCCCCATACACGTTGTCTACCCGGTTCACCGCCGGCCAGTATTTGTGCTGGCGCACGTGAGCACTGGGGGCCACCGCCTGCTCCAGGCTATACGGCCTGTCCCACCCCCCCAGCACATCAGCCAAGGTATGCGGTGCATGCTTCAGCGGGTTGTTCTCCGCTGGCCAGTTGCCCTGCTGTACTTCGTCAATTTCCGCCCGAATCGCCAGCATCGCCTCGACGAACCGGTCCAGCTCGGCCTTCGATTCACTCTCGGTCGGCTCCACCATCAGCGTGCCCGGCACCGGGAACGACATGGTCGGTGCGTGGAAGCCATAGTCCATCAGGCGCTTGGCCACGTCCTCTTCGCTGATGCCTGTCAGCGCTTTCAACGGCCGCAGGTCGAGGATGCATTCATGCGCCACGCGCTGGTTGCGGCCGCGGTAGAGCACCGGGAACGCCGCGCCCAACTGGCTGGTCAGGTAGTTGGCCGAAAGGATGGCCACCTCGCTGGCGTCGGCCAGCTGCGGGCCCATCATGGCGATATACATCCAGCTGATCGGCAAGATGCTTGCGCTGCCCCAGGGCGCGGCGCTGACCGCGCTGTTGTTCGGGTCCAGCCCAGGCACCGGCACCACCGGGTGGCTGGCGACGAACGGCTTGAGGTGCGCGCGGATACCGATCGGCCCCATACCCGGGCCGCCACCGCCGTGGGGAATGCAGAACGTCTTGTGCAGGTTCATGTGTGAAACATCGGCCCCAATGTCTGCGGGGCGCGCCAGGCCCACCTGGGCATTGAGGTTGGCACCGTCCATGTAAACCTGGCCGCCGTGCTGGTGCACCACATCGCAGATTTCGCGTATCCCTTCCTCGTACACACCGTGGGTCGAAGGGTAGGTAATCATCAGGCACGACAGACGCTCCCCGGCCGCGTGCGCCTTGGCTTTGAGGTCAGCCAGGTCGACGTTGCCATCGTTGTCGCAATCGACGATCACCACGTCCATGCCGGCCATCTGTGCCGACGCCGGGTTGGTGCCGTGGGCCGACGAAGGGATCAGGCACAACGTGCGCATCGGCTGATGGCGGCTGCGGTGATAGCGCGTAATGGCCATCAGGCCGGCGTATTCACCCTGAGCACCGGAGTTGGGCTGCATGCAGATCGCATCGAAGCCGGTGATCGCGCACAGCCAGCTTTCCAGTTCGTCGATCATCGCCTTGTAGCCTGCCGCCTGGGCCGCCGGGGCGAACGGGTGCAGCTGGGCAAAACCGGGCCAGGTGATGGGGATCATCTCACTGGTGGCGTTGAGCTTCATGGTGCACGAGCCCAGCGGAATCATCGACTGGTTCAGCGCCAGGTCCTTGTTCTCTAGCTGCTTGAGGTAGCGCAGCATCTCTGTTTCGCTGTGATGCAGGTTGAACACGGGGTGGGCGAGGAATGGCGTGCGTCGCACCAGGCTGGCGGGGATGCCTTCAGGCAGGGCCAGCTGGTCGAGGGCGGTGATTTCCAGGCCATGATCCACCCCCAGGAAGATGTCGAGCAGGCGCAGCACCGTCTGTTCGTTGCAGGTTTCGTCCAGGCTCACGCCCAGGTGCCCGCGACCGAGAATGCGCAAATTGATGTGCGCGGCCTCGGCGCTTTCAATGATGGCAGCCTGGGCACCACCAACATTCAGGGTAAGGGTGTCGAAGAAGTGCTGATTGAGGCGTTTGATGCCTTTGGCCTCAAGGCCGGCAGCCAGGATGAAGGTCAGCCGGTGCACACGCTGCGCGATGCGTTGCAGGCCTTCCGGGCCGTGGTACACCGCGTAGAAGCCGGCAATGTTGGCCAACAGCACCTGGGCCGTGCAGATGTTGGAGTTGGCCTTTTCGCGGCGAATATGCTGCTCGCGGGTTTGCAGGGCCATCCGTAATGCAGTGTTGCCACGGGCATCGCGCGATACGCCGATGATGCGACCCGGCATGGCCCGCTTGTAGTCGTCGCGACAGGCGAAATAGGCCGCGTGAGGCCCGCCGTAGCCCATCGGCACACCAAAGCGCTGGGTCGAGCCCAGCACCACATCGGCGCCCAGCTCTCCGGGCGGTGCCAGCACCACCAGGCTCAGCAGGTCAGCGGCTACGCAGGCCAAGGCCTGTTGGCCGTGCAAATGGTCGATCAGCGGGCGCAAATCGCGCACTTCGCCGTGGGTGTCGGGGTACTGCAGCAAAGCGCCGAACACCGAGTGTTTGGCAAGGTTATCCACAGAATCGACGATCAGCTCGAAGCCGAACCCCTCGGCGCGGGTCTGGAGTACCGAAAGGGTCTGCGGGTGGCAGTGCTCGTCGGCGAAGAAGGCGTTGCTCTTGTTGCGTGCCACCCGCTTGGCCAGGGCCATGGCTTCGGCGGCAGCGGTGGCTTCATCAAGCAGCGAGGCATTGGCCAGAGGCAGGCCGGTGAGGTCGATGACCATTTGCTGGAAGTTCAGCAGCGCCTCCAGCCGGCCTTGGGCAATTTCGGGTTGGTAGGGCGTGTAGGCGGTGTACCAACCGGGGTTTTCCAGCACGTTGCGCAGGATGACCGTGGGGGTGATGGTACCGTGGTAGCCCATGCCGATGAGGCTGGTCCAGACCTGGTTCTGTTCGGCATAACCGGCCAGCTTGGCCAGGGCGGCTTGCTCGTCCAGTGCCGCAGGGAGGTCGAGGGGGCGATTGAGGCGGATGTCTGGGGGAACGGTCTGCTCGATCAGCTCGTTGCGGCTGGCGATACCCAGCGCGTTGAGCATGGCCTGCTGCTCTGTGGCATCGGGGCCCAGGTGGCGGCGCAGAAATGGGTTGAGCTCTTGCAGTTGATGCAGGGATGGCGACTGGGACATGACGACGCTCTCTTCCTAGACCAGGCCTCATGGAGACTTACAAGTCTAGGAAGGGATTGCCGATTGTGCGGGGAAACTTGTCTGCAGGCCCGGCCTCTTCGCGGCTGAAGCCGCTCCCACAGGGGCTGCACCCGTCTCGAATGCAGCGCTGTACCTGTGTAGGAGCGGCTTTAGCCGCGAAGCAATCGACGCGGTCTTACTCGCCAATCAGCGCCTGGTAGCCAGCCGCATCCAGCAACTTGTCCAGCTCGGCCGGGTTGCTTGGCTTCAATTTGAAGATCCACGAACCGTAAGGCTCTTCGTTGAGCAGTTCCGGGCTATCGGCCAGCTCTTCGTTGACCGCAATCACTTCGCCACCGACCGGGGCATAGATGTCCGAAGCGGCCTTGACCGACTCCACCACACCCGCAGCGTCGCCAGCGCCAAACACTTTGCCGACTTCAGCCAGCTCGACGAACACCACATCACCCAAGGCTTGCTGGGCGTGATCGCTGATACCCACGGTCACACTGCCGTCGGCTTCCAGGCGAGCCCACTCATGGCTTTCGGCAAAACGCAGGTCGGCGGGGATATTGCTCATGTCTTGAATTCCTCGATTGGCTCAGCGGTACGCCCGCCGGTTATAAATTGTTCAGATCAGGATCTTGCCGTGGCGCACGAAGGTCGGTTTGACCACCCGCACCGGGTACCACTTGCCGCGAATTTCCACCTCGGCCCGATCACCGGTAGCCATAGGCACGCGCGCCAACGCAATGGACTTGCTCAGCGTAGGCGAGAAACTACCACTGGTGATCTCCCCTTCGCCAATGCCGGCTACACGCACGACCTGATGGGCGCGCAGTACACCGCGCTCTTCCAGCACCAGACCCACCAGCTTTTCCTGCACGCCGTGCTCGATTTCCGCAAGCAGGCCGACACGGCCGATGAAGTCGCGCTCGGCCGGTTCCCAGGCGATGCTCCAGCCCAGGTTGGAGGTGAGCGGGGTGTGGTTTTCGTCGATGTCCTGGCCGTACAGGTTCATGCCGGCTTCCAGGCGCAGGGTATCGCGGGCGCCCAGGCCGCTTGGGGCGATACCGGCGCCGACCAGATCGTTGAAGAAGGCCACCGCCTGATCGCCCGGGAAGATGATCTCCAAGCCGTCCTCACCGGTATAGCCGGTGCGGGCAATGAACCAGTCGCCGTCAGCAACGCCCTCGAACGGGCGCAGTTCGCGGATGAGTGCAGCGCGCGCGGGGCTGAGCAGGGCCGCGACCTTTTCGCGGGCCCGCGGCCCCTGGATGGCAAGGATGGCCAGATCAGGGCGGACTTGGAAGTCCACGGAAAACCCGGCACGCTGCGATTGCAGCCAATCGAGCACCTTGGCACGGGTGGCGGCGTTGTTGACCAGGCGATAGCCGGTTTCCGTGCGGTAGACGATCAGATCATCGATTACACCGCCCTGTTCGTTCAGCAGTGGGCTATACAGCGCCTTGCCGGTGTCGTCGAGGCGGGCCACATCGTTGGCCAGCAAGCGCTGCAGCCAAACAGTGGCATCAGTGCCGTCGACATCGATCACGGTCATATGGGAGACATCGAAGACGCCGCAATCGCTGCGCACCTGGTGGTGCTCCTCGACCTGCGAGCCATAGTGCAGGGGCATGTCCCAGCCACCGAAATCGACCGTCTTGGCGCCTAGCGCCAGGTGCAGGTCATACAAAAGCGTGCGCTGTCCCATGGGTTTCTCCTTCCGGGCGTGGCGAAGCGGCGGCGGTCGATGACGTTGGGTCGTCAGCTTTTCTTGTTACTCACACCCGCCGCGCGAATGCCGCGCATTGTAGCCGCAAGGTCGCAAACTGACATCCTCAGTGACTGTGACCGGGTCGACGTGCCGAACGGCGAATCAGGCCGATGACCGGCAGCAGCCCCACCAATACCAAGGTCAGTGCCGGCAGCGAGGCGCGCGCCCACTCGCCTTCGCTGGTCATCTCGAACACCCGCACGGCGAGGGTGTCCCAGCCGAACGGCCGCATCAGCAAGGTGGCGGGCATTTCCTTGAGCACATCGACGAACACCAGCAGCGCGGCGCTAAGTGCCCCCGGCACCAGCAGCGGCAGATACACCTTGAAAAACAATCTTGCGCCGCCAACACCCAGGCTGCGCGAGGCTTCAGGGAGTGACGGGCGGATGCGCTCCAGGCTGCTCTCCAGCGGCCCGTAGGCCACCGCGATGAAGCGCACCAGGTAGGCCAGCAGCAACGCCGAGAGGCTGCCTAGCAGCAGCGGCTTGCCGGCGCCGCCCATCCAGCTGGACAGCGGGATGACCAGGTGGTTGTCGAGGTAACTGAAGGCCAGCATGATCGATACCGCCAACACCGAACCGGGCAGGGCATACCCCAGATTGGCCAGGCCAACCCCGGCGCGGATTCCGCCCGTCGGTGCCTGGCGCCGGGCGAAGGCCAGCAGCAGCGCCACGCATACCGTGACCAGCGCCGCCATGCTGCCCAGGTACAGGGTGTGCAGCACCAGGCCGACGTAACGCTCATCCAGGTCATGCCGACCGCGTTGCCAGAACCACACCAGCAACTGCAGCAGCGGGATGACGAAAGCGCAGGCAAACACCAGCAGGCACCAGCCACTGGCCAGCAGCGCCTTGAGGCCGCACAGGTGATACAGCGCCTGCGCGCGCGGCCGTTCGTTGCCGCTTCGGCTGGCACCGCGGGCGCGGCGCTCACCGTACAGCACCAGCATCACCGCCAGCAGCAGCAGGCTGGCCAGCTGGGCCGCACTGGACAAGCTGAAGAAGCCGTACCAGGTCTTGTAGATGGCCGTGGTGAAAGTGTCGAAGTTGAACACGGCCACTGCACCGAAGTCGGCCAGGGTTTCCATCAGCGCCAGGGCGATACCGGCACCGATCGCCGGCCGAGCCATGGGTAAGGCCACCCGCCAGAAAGCCTGCAGGGGCGATAACCCAAGTACCCGCGCCGCCTCCATCAGGCCCTTGCCCTGAGCCAGAAAAGCCGTGCGCGCCAACAAGTAGACATAGGGATAGAAGACCAGCACCAGGACGGTGATTACCCCACCAGTGGAACGCACACGAGGCAGGCGCATTGGCCCGAACACCTCGCGCAGGGCGCTTTGCACCGGGCCGGCAAAGTCCAGCAGGCCGACGAAGACGAATGCCAGCACGTAGGCCGGGATGGCGAACGGTAGCATCAGCGCCCAGTCCAGCCAGCGTCGACCGGGGAAGTCGCAGAGGCTGGTGAGCCAGGCCAGGCTGACGCCCAGCACGGTGACACCCACACCCACACCCACCACCAGGGTCAGGGTATTGCCGAGCAGGCGCCCCATCTGGGTGTCGAGCAGGTGGGACCAGATCTGCAGGTCGATGGATTGCCAGGACAACAGCAGCACGCTCAGGGGCAGCAGCACCAAGGCGGCGATCAGGGAGACCGGGAGGTACCAGCGGCGTTGAGGGGTGTGGGGCAAGGCTGAAATCTCGAGTGCGATTGCGACCGCTGCGCGGTCGTTCGCGGGTAAACCCGCTCCTACGGGGACCGCGCAAGGCAGTGCAGGTCCCGTAGGAGCGGGTTTACCCGCGAAAGGGCCCTAACGGGCCCAAAGAGGATAAGGCCTGGCGCTTAGTTGTAGCCAGCCCGATCCATCAGGCGAATGGCTTCAGCCTGGCGCTTGCCGGCAATTTCCACCGGAATGCTGTCGGCCTTGAAGCTGCCCCACGCCGCCACTTCCTCCGATGGCTTCACCTTCGGGTTGGCCGGGAACTCCTGGTTGATATCAGCAAACAGCTTTTGCGCTTCTTCGCCGGTCATCCATTCCACCAGTTTCTTCGCGGCCTCCGGGTGTGGCGCATGCTTGGTCAGGCCAATGCCCGACAGGTTCACGTGCACACCACGGTCACCCTGGTTGGGCCAGAAGATCTTCACCGGCAGGTTCGGGTTCTGCTTGTGCAGACGGCCGTAGTAGTAGGTGTTGACCACGCCCACATCACACTGCCCGGCCTCGATGGCCTGGATCACCGCGTTGTCGTCGGAGAACACATCGGTGGACAGGTTGTTGACCCACCCTTTGACGATTTGCTCGGTCTTGGCCTCACCGTGGGTTTCGATCAGGGTGGCGGTCAGCGACTGGTTGTACACCTTCTTGGCCGTGCGCAGGCACAGACGGCCTTCCCACTGTTTGTCAGCCAGGGCTTCGTAGGTGCTCAACTCCTCGGGTTTGACCCGCTCGGTGGAGTAGATGATGGTGCGGGCGCGCAGGCTCAGGCCGGTCCAGTCATGGGACGAGGCGCGGTACTGCGCCGGGATGTTCTGGTCGATGACGTCGGACTCGATCGGCTGCAGAATGCCCATCTGCTCGGCCTGCCACAGGTTGCCTGCATCGACGGTCAGCAGCAGGTCGGCCACGCCGTTATCGCCCTCGGCCTTGATGCGCTGCATCAGCGGGGCTTCCTTGTCGGTGATGAACTTGATCTTGACCCCGGTCTTGGCGGTATAGGCATCGAACACCGGCTTGATCAGCTCGTCGATGCGCGAGGAGTACACCACCACTTCGTCCGCTGCCTGGGCAGTGCCGCCGAACAGGGTCAGGGCCAAGGCGGCCAGTAGGGGCTTGCGTGGCAACATTTTAAGCACTCCTCGATCGTATGAGAGGTGCGAATGGTAGTGAATCCCATTTTCTGGCTCACCTACCTAGGCGTTACCGGATGTTGCAAAGGGCTGCCACAGGTGATTGCGCCACGCTGTGGGAGTGGCCTTGTGTCGCGAAAGGGCCGCAAAGCGGCCCCGCCACTCTCAAGCCTTGGCCAGATCCGGCAGGTCACCACTCAAACCCAACGCCTGGCGCACAAACAGCGCCTTGGCCTCCGGCATCTGCTCCACCAGTTTCAACCCGCTGTTGCGCAACCAGCGCAACGGCAGCGGATCGGCCTGGAACAACCTCTCGAAGCCCTCCATCGCCGCCATCAACGCCAGGTTGTGTGGCATGCGCCGGCGCTCGTAACGGCTCAGCACCTTCACATCGGCCAGTCTCTCGCCGCGCTCGCAAGCATTGACCAGCACCTCGGCCAGCACCGCCGCGTCGAGGAAGCCGAGGTTCACACCCTGCCCGGCCAGCGGGTGGATGGTGTGCGCGGCATCGCCAATCAATGCCAGGCCTTCACCCACATAGCGCTTGGCGTGGCGCTGACGCAGCGGCACGCATACCCTTGGGTCGGCCTGCAACACGTCGCCCAGGCGGCCCTCGAAGGCACGCCCGAGGGCTTGCAGGAAGGCCGCTTCATCCATCGCCATCAGCTGCTCGGCATGCTCCGGAGTGGTCGACCATACGATTGAGCACCAATCTTGCTGGCCATCGCGGCTCAAGGGCAAAAAGGCCAATGGCCCTTCGTCAGTGAAGCGCTGCCAGGCCGTGGCCTGGTGCCCGGCGCTGCAACGTACGCTGGTGACAATGGCATGGTGCAGGTAGTCCCATTCGCGGGTTTCGCAGCCGGCCAGACGCCGCACCGCCGAATTGGCACCGTCGGCGGCGATCACCAACGGTGCACGCAGTTGCCGGCCATCGGCCAACGTCAGCAGCCACTCATCGCCAGAGCGGCGTAATTGCTCCAGCCGCGCATTGGCCAGCAGGCCGATGTCGCTGTCGTGCAGGCGCTCCAGCAGGCCGTCCTGCACCACCCGGTTCTCGACGATATGGCCGAGCACCTGGGCATGCACACTGGCCGCCGAGAAGTGAATCTGACCGGTGCCGCTGCCATCCCACACATGCATGTCGGAATACGGCGTGGCGCGTCGCTGGGCAATGCCGTCCCAAGCGCCAAGGCGCTCGAGGATGCGCTGGCTGGCCGCCGATAGCGCGCTGACACGCGGCTCGAACGGGGCCTGGGCATCGAAAGGTACGACCGTCAGCGGGCCACCGTCGAGCAACAAAATTTGCAGGCCACTGTGGCGCAACGCCAAGGCCAGGGCGCTGCCGACCATACCGGCACCCACAATCAACAGATCTGCGCGCATGTCCATGCCTTACGCCAGCCTCGCTTGCGGCTTGAGCCGCACGTATAGGGTTTTATCGACCCGCGCCACCAACTCGCCGGCGCCATCGCGGATATCGACCTGCAAACGCGGCAGGCATTTCTTGCCGGTGGCGGCCTGCTGGCGGATTTCCTGCAGCAGCGCATCATCGACGTGGAATTCGGCATACACCGGGCCTTTGCCCGGCGAGATGAAATCGATGCTGGCGGCCTTGTCCCAGACGATGTAGTCACGCCCCAGCTGCTCGATCAACAGCAGCATGTAGAACGGATCGACCATGGCATACAGGCTGCCACCGAACTGGGTACCGACGTAATTGCGGTTCCAGCGAGTCAGTTTCATCGCCACCTTGACGCTACGCAGGTCCGGGCTGATGTGCTGCACACGGATACCGGCACCCAGGTATGGTGGGTAGAGGTTCAGCATCCAGCGCAGCATGCGCGCCCGACGCGCCAGTTTACGCGGGTTGCTCATGCCTGGCCCCGCGGATCAGGGCGGGTGCCCAGGCCCATGGCCTGGCGGGCGAACCAGCTTTTTGCCGGTGGCAGCAGGTCGAGCCCAAGCAGGCCAAGGTTGCGCCCGGCAGCCAGCAACGGCTGATTGCTGCCAAACAGGCGGGTGACCTGGTCAGAGAAGCCGATGGTCATCGCCTGGTCCAGGCGCTGGCGCTGGTGATAGGCCTGCAGCGTGGTCAGGTCGCCAGGCTGCTGTGGACCCGCCAGCAGCGCCTCGGCCAGGGATTGCACGTCACGCAACGACAGATTGAAACCCTGGCCCGCGATGGGGTGCAGGCTGTGAGCTGCGTTGCCCAGCACCACCAGGTGCGGCCGCACCTGCTCCTGGGCCTCGATCAAGGACAGCGGGTAGAGGTGCCGTGCGCCTACCTGGCGCAGCGCGCCCAAGCGGTAGCCGAACACACCCTGCAGTTCGCGCAGGAAGCTGCGCTCGTCGATGTCGGCCAGGCGCCGCGCATCCATGCCCTGGCGGGTCCACACCAGCGCGCAGCGGTTTTCCGGCAACGGCAGCAAGGCCATGGGGCCCTCTTCGGTGAAGCGCTCGAAAGCCTGGCCGCCGTGGGCCTCACCCGGGGTAATGTTGGCGATCAACGCGCTCTGCTGGTAAGGCGTGTGGCGTACATGGATACCCAACTGCTCGCGCAGTCCAGAGCGGCCACCATCGGCCAGTACCGCCAGGTCACATTCCAGCTGGGTGTCGTCGTTCAGCCGCAGGCGGTAACCGCGTTCGATGGCCTGCATCGAGGTCACTTCGGCCGGGCAGCGCCAGCTCACCACCTCGCTGTCCAGCCCTTGCCACAGGCACTGGCCGAGCCAGGCGTTTTCCACCACGTAACCCAGCGCCGGTACGCCCTCTTCCAGGGCATCCAGGCGGGTGGCGCCAAAGCGACCACGGTCGGACACGTGAATCTGGCGAATAGGCTCGGCGCGGCGGCCGATGACCTGCCACAGGCCCAGTTGCTGATAAATCTGCTGGGTGCCGAAGGACAATGCCGACGAGCGCGCATCGTAGCTGGGCTGGTAGCTGTCGCCGGGGGCGAACGGCTCGATCAGCAGGATCTTCCAGCCGCGCGCCTTGGCGCCGGCCTGCAGGGCCAACGCCAGGCTTGCGCCAACCAGGCCACCGCCGATGATCGCCAGGTTTACCCGGCTCATGCCACGGCCTTGCGGGCAGCCTGCATCAGCGCCTCGATCTCGGCGACGGTACGCGGCACGCCCGAAGTCAGGATTTCACAACCTTGCCTGGTCACTACCACGTCGTCCTCGATCCTTACCCCAATGCCGCGCCACTTTTTGGCCACGGCCTGATTGTCGGCGCCAATGTAGATACCCGGCTCCACGGTCAGCGCCATGCCGGGTTCCAGCACCCGCCACTCGCCGCCCACCTTGTACTCGCCCACGTCATGCACATCCATGCCCAGCCAGTGCCCGGCGCGGTGCATGTAGAAGGCGCGATAGGCTTCGCTGTCGATCAGCGCCTGCACATCACCTTCGAGCAAGCCCAGCTCCACCAGGCCCGCGGTGATGACCCGCACGGTCGCCTCATGGGCGTGGTTCCAGTGCTTGCCGGGGGCTATTTCGGCAAACGCCGCCGCCTGCGCCTTTAGCACCAGCTCGTAGATGGCCTTCTGCTCGGGCGAAAACCGCCCACTGACCGGGAAGGTGCGGGTGATGTCGCTGGCATAGCAGTCGATTTCGCAGCCGGCGTCGATCAGCACCAGGTCGCCATCCTTGAGCGGCGCATCGTTCTGTTGATAGTGCAGGATGCAGCCATTGCGCCCGGCCGCAACGATCGAGCCGTAGGCCGGCATCTTCGCCCCGCCCTTGCGGAATTCGTAGTCCAGCTCGGCTTCCAGGCTGTACTCGTGCAGCCCGGCGCGGCAGGCCTGCATGGCCCGCACATGGGCACGCGCAGAAATGTCTGCAGCAGCACGCATCACCTTCACTTCCGCCGCCGATTTATACAGGCGCATATCATGCAGCAGATGATCCAGCGCAACGAACTCGTTCGGTGGCTGGGCGCCCAGGCGTGCCTTGGAGCGGATCACGTTGATCCAGTCCATCAGCCGGCGGTCGAACTCCGGGTTGCTGCCCATGGCGCTGTAGACCCGCTCGCGGCCTTCGATCAGGCCAGGCAGGATCTCGTCGATATCCGTGATGGGGAAGGCATCGTCAGCGCCGAAATCGCGCACCGCCCCTTCCTGGCCGGCCCGCAGGCCGTCCCACAGCTCGCGTTCGGGGTTGCGTTCACGGCAGAACAGCACGTACTCGCCATGCTCGCGCCCTGGAATCAAAGCAATCACCGCCTCGGGCTCCGGGAAGCCGCTGAGGTACTGGAAGTCGCTGTCCTGGCGGTACACGTGCTCGACGTCGCGGTTGCGGATGGCAACCGCGGCGGCGGGCAGAATGGCGATGCTGTTGGGGACCATCTGCGCCATCAGCGCCTTGCGCCGACGGGCATACTCGGCCTTGGGAATGTGGCTCATGGGCAGACTACCCCTGGTTGATCAGTGCAGCGAGGGCTTGGGGGCGGGTGCGGCCGGCTTGGCCAGTTCGGAGAACAGCAGCAGGGGCGCCACACGCAGGTATTCCATGACTTCCATGTAGTCGCTCTCGCCGTCTTCGGACTCTTCGAGCGCTTCCTGGACCTGCGAAATGGCCACCAGGTCCTGCAGCACTTCCTTGGCCTCATCGGACAAGTCCTTACCGCCAGCGTTCAGGCCGAAACCGGTCACGAAGCCTTGGCACCACTGGCCCAGCGCGGTGGCGCGGTCGCTCAGTGGAGCATCATCGGAAGGCAGCAGCAGGACGATCGCCATGTCGTCGCTGGTCAGCTCGCCCTTGACCATTTCCTGCAAGCCGACCAAGGCGTTGCGGACACTGTCACCAGGCTCGATTTCCAGCAGTTGGGCGGCATCGGCCAACCAGGCATCGGCATCGAAGCCGGCGCCGGCGCAGCTGCGGCCAATCAGCAGGCCGTGCAGTTCGGCCGGGGTGACAGGATGGCCATTGCTCGAGAGCAGTATGGCGAAAGCGTTGTAGGGCGATTGAGTATTGGGCATGGGCAGCTAGGCGCCAGACGGCGCAATGTCTAGAATGAAGACCTTGTATCCTAGCACCGGCAGGCGCGCCAAGACCATCGGCACTGGCCGTTGCCGCCCAGGGAGAGGCATCATCGCCAGGTGACTCAACGACGGAGCGAATCGAGTGCAACCCACGCAAGAGAACGACCTGCAGGCACTGATGAGCCGATTCGAGTTGCTGATCGAACGCGTCGAGCAACTAAAACGGCAAAATGCACTCCTAGTAGCTCAGGAAAAATCCTGGCGCGAAGAGCGCGCCCACCTCATCGAAAAGAACGAGATCGCCAAGCGCAAAGTCGAGTCGATGATTTTACGCCTCAAGGCTCTGGAGCAAGACTCATGAGTTCAAGCAATAGCGTCACCGTGCAGATCCTCGACAAGGAATACTCGATCATCTGCCCGCCGGAAGAGCGCAACAACCTGGTCAGCGCTGCGCGCTACCTGGACGGCAAGATGCGCGAGATCCGCAGCAGCGGCAAGGTGATCGGTGCCGACCGCATCGCGGTGATGGCGGCGTTGAACATTACCCACGAAATGCTGCACCGCCAGGAAGACCGCAACGATGCGCCGGTCAGCGGCACAAACCGCGAACAGGTGCGCGACCTGCTGGATCGGGTAGATAAGGCTTTGTCCGACGACACGGATACCAAAATCGGCTGAGATTGGTATACTGGCGCCACTCCCTGGGGGATGCGCCAGTCGGTTATGTCCCTGAGCCGATACGCACAACCACGGGGGTTGCACGCTGGGGCCGGTGTGCATGTCCGCCCGACGGAAAGCCTTAACGCCCCCTGCAATCTCCACCTTGAACTTTCGGGTTCAAGGGCTACACCGATAGCGGTCTTATCGGGGAGCCTGAATTTTCTTGCCCGCCCCCCAAGGCGGGCAATTCGTTTTGGCCGACTTTATTCAAGCTTTGTACGACGATTCACCGCGCAGGCACTGTTCGTACCAAGCCAGCACATCTGGGATTGCCCGTGCCATGACCGAAAACGTGCCGCTCACCCGCCCCCAGCTTCGTCGCCTGCTTCGCAATGCCCGCCGCGCCCTTACCCCTGCCCAGCAACGCCAGGCCACCCTCGGCCTGTACCGCCAACTGGCGCAACACCCCTTGTTCCGCCGCGCCCGCCACATCGCCCTGTACCTGCCCAACGACGGTGAAATCGACCCTCGCCTGCTGATGCGCGAAGCCCAGCGTCGCGGCAAGTGCACCTACCTGCCGGTGCTGCACGCCTGGCCGCGCACGCGCATGGTGTTCCAGCGTTTTGAGCAGGGTGAGAAGCTCAAGCCCAACCGCTTCCGTATTCCAGAGCCGATCATCGATCGCAAACGCCAGCGGCCGATCTGGGCGCTGGATCTGATTCTGCTACCGCTGGTCGGTTTTGACGAAGTGGGCGGCCGCTTGGGTATGGGCGGTGGCTTCTATGATCGCAGCCTGGCCTACCAGGCGCGTCGGCAAACCTGGAAAAAACCGTTGCTGCTGGGGCTGGCGCATGAATGCCAGAAGGTCGAGCGGCTGGCGCAGGCCAGTTGGGATGTACCGCTGAAGGGCACGGTCTCGGACCGTGGCTGGTACCTGGCGCCACGTTGAGCGGCGCCAGCGGGGGGTATCAACGTTGTGGCTGGCTGGCGTCGACCGGCATCTGATAGGCGTTGTCCAGCTTGCGCTCCCAGAACCCTTGCGCATAACCGGTAGTGACCACACCCAGGCCAAAAATGAACACCAGGATCCACAGCAGATCCGGCTTTTTACGTTGATTCATCGAAGATTGCCCCCCAGGCAAACTGTTCAGTACTCGGCGATATTCTGGGCACCGCCGGCGCACGCGCTTTAAACGGGGCGCATTTTCCGACAACATGCGTCCGCACGCAAACCTTGACGCCAACCGGCTGTCGGTTTCGTGCAACAGGTTATTTCAAACCTTTTCAGGAGCAGCATCCATGGCTTACTGGCTGATGAAATCCGAGCCCGACGAGCTCTCCATCGAAGCCCTCGCACGCTTGGGCGAAGCGCGCTGGGACGGCGTGCGTAACTATCAGGCGCGTAATTTTCTGCGGGCCATGAGCGTGGGTGACGAGTTCTTCTTCTACCACTCCAGTTGCCCGCAACCCGGCATCGCCGGCATTGCCAAAATCACCCGCGCGGCCTACCCGGACCCGACCGCGCTGGACCCGGAAAGCCATTATCACGATGCCAAGGCCACGATCGACAAGAACCCGTGGAGCGCGGTGGATGTGGCCCACGTACAAACCTTTCCAAGGGTGCTGGAACTGGGGTGGCTGAAACAGCAGGCCGGTCTGGTCGAGTTGCCCCTGGTGCAAAAAGGCAGCCGCCTGTCGGTCATGCCGGTAACGCCCGAGCAATGGGCGGTGATTGTCGCGTTGCGCTGAATACGCAGCTAAGGTCAAGGGCTTGACCGATATCAACACGCCACACATGGCCGCCAGGCATGATGTACTGTGCATGACCGCAAGGATGCAGAACGATGAACCGATACGCCCCTAGAATCTTCGCCACTGCACTGATCGCACTGCTCGCTGCAGCAGGCGGGCTGGGGTACTGGAAGTCGCTTCACGACCAGTTGCCCGAAGGCCTGAGCATGGGCAACGGCCGCCTTGAAGCCACCGAAGTGCAGATCGCCAGCAAGATCCCCGGTCGCCTGGCCGAAGTACTGGTCGATGAAGGCGACAACGTGACCCGTGGCCAGCTACTGGCACGCATCGACACACGCACCATGGAAGCCCAGCGCAGCCAGGCCGAAGCCGAAGTGCTGCGCGCCCGAGAAAACTACGCCGCCGCCCAGGCCACCGTGCAACTGCGCCAGAGTGAACTGCTGTTGGCCAGCCAGGAGCTCAAGCGCGTACGCGAAATCTTCCAGCGCAAGTTCGCCAGCCAGCAGTTGCTCGACCAACAGCAGGCGCGCTTTGACACGGCCAACGCAGCAGTAGTCGCTGCCCGCGCCCAACTGGCAGCGATCAAGGCCGCCATTGGCGCCGCCGAAGCCCAAGTGGCGCAGCTCACCAGCGAAATCGACGACAGCAGCCTGCGTGCGCCCATCAACGGCATCATCCAGCTGCGCCTGGCCGAACCCGGTGAAGTGCTGGGTGCCGGCGGCCGTGTGCTGATGCTGATCGACCCCAGCGACCAGTACATGAACCTGTACCTCCCGGCCTCTACCAGCGGCCGGCTGACCGTAGGCGACCAGGCGCGCATCGTGCTCGACGCCCTGCCCGAGCGAGCGCTGCCGGCCAAGGTGGCCTTTGTCGCAGCCAAGGCCCAGTTCACCCCCAAACAGGTGGAAACCCGCGACGAACGGCAAAAGCTGGTGTTCCGGGTCAAACTGCGCCTGAGCGACCCAGGCGCCGTGCCGCAAGCCAAACCAGGCATGCCAGGCGCCGGCTATGTACGCACGGCTGAGGTGGACTGGCCGGCCAACCTGCAATGAACGCCCCGGCACTGCTGGCCGAAGGCATCAGCCACCGTTACGGCGACGTGATAGCCCTCCACCCACTAGGCTTCAGCCTCCCTGTGGGTACCCGCTGCGCGCTGATAGGCCCTGACGGGGCTGGAAAGTCGACCCTGCTGGGGCTGATCGCCGGCGTGAAACGCCTACAGCAGGGAGAGCTGCAGGTGCTGGGTGGCTCGATCCGCCAACGCCGCCATCGCACGGCGCTCTACCCCAAAGTGGCATTCATGCCGCAAGGGCTGGGCAACAACCTGTACCCGGAACTGTCGATCAGCGAGAACATCCGTTTTTTTGCCACCCTGTTCGGGCTGGGCCGCCGTGAGTGTGAACAGCGCATGGCCAATCTGTTGCAGGCCACCGACCTGCAGCGCTTTGCCCAGCGCCCGGCCGGCAAGCTGTCGGGTGGCATGAAGCAGAAGCTGGGCCTTTGCTGCGCGCTGATCCACGAACCAGACCTGCTTATCCTGGACGAGCCGACCACCGGCGTCGACCCGCTGTCGCGGCGGCGCTTCTGGGAGCTGGTTGAACAGGTTCGCGCACAACGCCCGCAACTGACCCTGCTGGTGGCTACCGCCTACATGGAAGAAGCCGAACAGTTCGAGCATTGCCTGATGCTCGATGGCGGCCGACTGCTGGCCGCCGGCCCTAGCCACGAACTGGCTGCAGTCACCCCGAGCGGCAAACTGGATGACGCCTTTACCCACTACCAGGGCGCGGGCAAGGCGCAGCATCAACCACTGGCAATCCCGCCGCGCCAAGCCACGGACGGCCCGGTCGCCATCGAGGCACACGACCTGACCCTGCGCTTTGGCGACTTCACAGCGGTGAACAAGGTCAGTTTCGCCATTGGCCGCGGGGAGATCTTCGGCTTCCTGGGTTCCAACGGTTGCGGCAAGACCACCACCATGAAAGTGCTCACCGGCCTGATGCCGGCCAGCGAGGGCAGCGCCAGCCTGCTGGGTCGCTCGGTGGACGCCAGCGACCTGGCCACACGCAAGCGGGTCGGCTTCATGTCGCAGAGTTTCTCTCTGTATGGCGAGCTCAGCACCCGGCAGAACCTGGCCCTGCATGCCCGCCTGTTCGACTTGCCCAAAGCCGAGAGCGCCCAGCGCATCGATGAGCTGATCGAGCGCTTCGACCTCGCCGCTATCGCCGACCAACCGTCTGGCGCCCTGCCCCTTGGTTTGCGCCAGCGCCTGTCGCTGGCAGTGGCGGTTCTGCATCGCCCGGAAGTCTTGATCCTCGACGAACCGACCTCCGGCGTCGACCCGGCCGCCCGCGACGACTTCTGGCGCCTGCTGGTAGAGCTGTCCCGCGAGCAGGGCGTGACCATTTTCCTCTCCACCCACTTCATGAACGAGGCCCAGCGCTGCGATCGTATTTCGCTGATGCACGCCGGGCGGGTGCTGGCCTGCGACACGCCCGATGCCCTGCAGCACCAGTACCAGGGCAACACGCTGGAGGACGCGTTCGTCCGCTGCCTGGAACAGGCCCAGGAACTGGCGCCAGCCGCCACCGACAGCAGCGTGCTGGAACAGGCGTCCACCCCCACCCTACCGCTGCGCCAGGGCTTCAGCCTGCGTCGCCTGCTCGCAGTGGCCGGCCGTGAGGGCAAGGAGCTGCTGCGCGACAAGGTGCGCCTGGCCTTCGCCTTACTGGGTGCACTGTTCATGATGGTGATCTTCGGCTACGGCATTTCACTGGATGTGGAAAACCTCGCCTTCGCCGTGCACGATCAGGACCAGAGCCCGCAAAGTCGTGCCTACCTCGAAGCCTTCCGTGGCTCACGCTACTTCGCCGAACAGGCGCCGATCCGCGACAGCAGCGAGCTGCACCAGCGCCTGCAACGCTCGGAAATCAAACTGGCACTGGAAATTCCGCCCGGCTTTGGTCGCGACCTGTACGCAGGACGCCAGCCGGTGGTGGCTGCCTGGCTCGACGGTGGCATGCCGTTCCGCGCCGAAACCAGCCGCAACTACGTGGAAGCCGTGCACCAGGCCAACCTGGAGCAACTGGCAAAGGCCAGCCCACAACCGCAGCCACGCCAGGACCCGGTGCGCCTGGAAACGCGTTTCCGCTACAACCAGGATGTGGTCAGCGTGAACGCCATCGGCCCGGGCGTGATGGCACTGATACTGGCCTTCATTCCGGCCATGCTCACGGCACTGGGCATCGTGCGCGAGAAGGAGCTCGGCTCCATCACCAACTTCTACGCCACACCCCTCACCCGCCTGGAATTCCTGCTTGGCAAGCAGATGCCCTACCTGGCTGTGAGCCTGGTCAACCTGGCGCTGCTGGTGGCGATGAACCGCTGGCTGTTCGCCGTACCGCTCAAGGGCAGCGTACTGGCTTTGGCATGTGGCGGCGTGGCCTACCTGCTGGCAACCACCAGCCTGGGCCTGCTGATTTCGGCATTCACCCGCACCCAGATCGCCGCCATTCTCGGCACCATGATCATTACCAGCCTGCCGACCATCCAGTTTTCCGGGCTGATCGTGCCACGCTCGTCGCTGGACGGCGCGGCAGCGGTGATGGGCCAGTTGTTCCCGGCGGGCTACTTCCTCGACATCGCAGTCGGCACCTTCACCAAGGCGTTAGGCCTGCGCGAGTTGTGGCCGCAGTGCCTGATCCTGCTGAGCTTCTTTGCCGCGTTCACCGGCCTGAGCCTGGCAATGCTGAAAAAGCAGGAGGCCTGACATGTCGCGCCTGAACCACACCCTGCGCCTGGGCCTGAAAGAACTGACCAGCCTGCGCCATGACAGCGTCCTGCTGCTGTTCCTGCTATATGCCTTCAGCGTGGCGATCTACATGCCGGCAGCCGGCTCGGTGATCGGTGTACACAACGCCAGCGTGGCGGTGGTGGATGAAGACCATAGCCTGCTCTCGCGCAAGCTCAGCGAAGCCCTGCAACCGCCCGAGTTCCAGCCAGCCGTGCCGCTGCCTCCGCAGCGCCTGGACCAGGCCATGGACAGCGGCCAGTACACCTTCGTCATCAACATACCGGTGAACTTTCAGAGCGACCTGCTGGCCGGGCGCTCGCCGGAGCTGCAGATCAACGTCGATGCTACAGCCATGAGCCAAGCGTTCATGGGCGCCGGCTACATCGGCCGCATCTTCGAGCGCGAGCTGCTCGACTACAGCCAGCGTGGTAACGAGCAAAGCCCGGTGCTGATCAACCCCAAGGCGCTGTTCAACCCCAACCTGGAGGGGGGCTGGTTTCTGGCCGTGATCCAGATCGTCAACAACATCACCATCCTGGCGATCATCCTCACCGGGACCGCGCTGCTGCGCGAGCGTGAGCATGGCACCCTCGACCACCTGCTGGTGCTGCCGTTGACCGCGCTGGAGATCATGCTGGCCAAGATCGGCAGCAACGCGCTGGTGGTGGTGATCTGCACCTGGATTTCGTTGGTGGTAGTCGTCAAAGGTGCACTGGGCGTGCCGCTGTCTGGCTCGATGGGGCTGTTCCTGGCCGTGACCGCGCTGTACCTGTTCGCCAGTACATCGCTGGGCATTTTCCTCGCCACCCTGGCGCGCTCGACGCCGCAGTTCGGCCTGCTTGCGATCCCGGTGATCATCCCGATGCTGTTGCTGTCCGGCGGCAGCACACCTCTGGACAGCATGCCGCAGTGGCTGCAGTGGGTGATGCAAGGGTCACCCTCAACGCACTTTGTCAGCCTGAGTGCCGCAATCCTGTTCAGGGATGCCGGGTGGGCGGTGGTATGGCCGGATATCCTGGCGCTGACGCTGATCGGCCTGGTGTTCTTCAGCGTGGCGCTGGCACGGTTTCGTCGGAGCCTGGCGTCTTGAAGGCATGCGCGAGCGTCCGCCGAAAATTGGAAAACTGGCACAAAGACAAAGGGCGCCTTTCGGCGCCCTACTCACAGACAGGTCGACTTGTCATCGCCATATACCTGCCCGGCTCTGTAATTGCTGGTCGAACCAGGATCCTCAGAGTCTTACAAGCCCCTTGCGGGAACAGGCTGATTATCACGCATCGAGCGTAACATTGACAACAGACCGCTCTGTTGCTGGATGTGTGAAACCCAGCGTAAAGCCAACTGCAGCCCTCACGGCGGCGAAATGCTCTGGCCGCATTGTAAAGGTCATGTATTCCCGACCACTTCCTTGCCGCGATTTGACCCGACATCTGTCCAATCTGGAGGTAGCCACCGTGTAGATCATGTCGCACTTGGCCCAGCATGTCAGGGCCGAACCAGGCAGATAACTCGGCAGCACAACGTGATGCCCTGCCATGTGATCCGGTGCCGTGGTACTCAACGGGACTATCGTCACTAACTGGCGATTTTGACTGTGCTTGCGAAGAACGACCACGGGACGCACCTTGATCATTTCAGGCACTTGAAAGCCTGAAAAGTCGCACATCAGTACAGTCGCCTCTTTCGGCTGGTACTTCAAAGCCATTGCCAACACTCTCGAGCAACTGAAGACAAGGCACAATCTAGCTTGGCCATGGCCCCAAAAACTGAAAACTGGCGGGCTTACAGGAAAGACAGAAGGGTCCTACACACGGGGTAAGCCTGAATTCAATCCGACTTACCAGTGATGGACCTCACCCTGTTTCAGGTCACTGCACGATCAGGTTGTTGAATAGCAAGTCTTCAACGATCGGCTTGCCCTCTTCCGCCTCCAGCACCTGCTGCACCTGTTTCAGCGCCTCTTGGCGAAGATGCTCCTTGGCCTCGACGTTGCTCATGCTGTCCACCGTCTGCTGGGTGAACAGTGCCACCAGCTGGTTACGGATCAGCGGTTCGTGGTGCTTCACCGTCTTGGCCGCTTCGTCGCCCGTCACGCGCAGGGCCACGTCAGCCTTGTACACGCGCAGCCGCGGGCTGCCGTCGAGCGCATAGTTGCCAACGAAGGGCGGGCTCAGACTGATGTAGGCGACCTTGGGCACCCCTTCCTTGGCTTCCTCGGCCATGGCCGCAGCCGGCAACAGCAGCGCCAGCACCATCAAGATCCACGCTTTCACGAATTCGCTCCTCAATACAGTTGGCGCCAGCTTACCCAGCACACCGCTCAAACCCAAGCCCGGGCTTATGCCGGCCCATCAGGGCGGGCCATGCTCGTTGACCTGCCAAGCGGCCCTCCTACACTTATCGGCCACTACCCGCAAAGGAATAGCCCCGATGAAAGCTGTGTTGTGCAAAACCCTGGGTCCGGCGCGCAACCTGGTGCTGGAAGAGGTGGCCAGCCCACTGCCGAAGAAGAACGAGATCCTGCTGGACGTGCAGGCTGCCGGGGTCAACTTCCCCGACACCTTGATCATCGAAGGCAAGTACCAGTTCCAGCCACCGCTGCCGTTCTCTCCAGGTGGCGAGGCAGCAGGCGTGGTGGCCGCCGTCGGCGAAAAGGCCGGCGCGTTCAAGGTCGGCGACCGGGTCATGGCGCTCACCGGCTGGGGTGCGTTCGCCGAGCAAGTGGCGGTGCCGTTCTATAACGTTCTGCCGATCCCGGCGAGCATGGACTTCACCACCGCTGCGGCCTTCGGCATGACCTACGGCACCTCGATGCACGCCCTGCGCCAGCGTGGCCAGTTGCAAGCCGGCGAGACCCTGCTGGTACTGGGCGCTTCCGGCGGGGTGGGCCTGGCGGCGGTGGAGATCGGCAAGGCCATGGGCGCGCGGGTGATCGCGGCGGCCAGCAGTGCCGAGAAACTGGCCGTGGCCAAGGCTGCCGGGGCGGATGAGCTGATCGACTACAGCCAGGCCAACCTGCGCGAAGAAATCAAACGCCTGACCGGTGGCCAGGGCGTGGACGTGATCTATGACCCGGTCGGTGGCGAGCTGTTCGAACAAGCGGTGCGCGGGTTGGCCTGGAATGGCAGGCTGCTGGTGGTGGGTTTTGCCAGCGGCAGCATTCCACAACTGGCGGCCAACCTGGTGCTGCTCAAGGGCGCGGCAGTACTGGGCGTGTTCTGGGGGGCATTTGCCCAGCGCCAGCCGGAGGACAACGCGGCCAACTTCCACCAGCTGTTTGCCTGGCATGCCGAGGGCAAGTTGAAGCCGCTGGTGTCGCGGACTTATCCACTGGCAGAAGCCGGGGCTGCTATCGAGAAGCTGGGGCAACGGCAGGCTGTGGGTAAGTTGGTGGTGCTGGCCAGGTAAGGCAGTACGGGCCTCTGCGCGGTCGCCTGTAGGCGCGGGTTTACCCGCGAAAGGGCCGGGCCTGCCGGCCAATTCCACCCGCCGTTCACCGTTGTCGGCACCACCGTATTCGCGGGTAAACCCGCGCCTACAGGGATTACCCGCGAAGAGGCCGGAACAGGTTGCTCACACTTCGCGCAGATTGTGGCAACGCCTGAATCGCGCTTCCAGGTTGCGATCGGGCATCTGGTGACTGCGCAGTGCATTCAAGGTCTGCTCGACATAGTCACGCGTGGTGCCATAACGCCCCTTGGCACTGGCCAGGATCTGGCTGAGCAACGTATCCGGCAAGTTACCGGCATAGCACGGCAGATGCCGCTCCAGTACAAAGCCCAAGGCCTGCACCTTGCTACCATCGCCCAGGCGACAGTTGAGCCAGTGCGGCCGGTATGCCGGATAGGGCATCTCGCGTTGCCACAGGGCCATCAGTGAGTCGTCCAGGTTGCGTTCATCCAGCCGGTAGGCAAAGCCGCTGCAGGAGCCACCGCGGTCCAGGCCAAACACCAGCCCGGGCGTTTCCGGGGTACCGCGATGTTCATGCGACCACAGGTACAAGCCACGGTGATAACCATGTACCCGCGCGCGCTGGCGCTCCACCGAATTGCACTCCGGGCGCCAGATCAACGAACCATAGGCAAACAGCCACACCGGCCCACCCTGATGCCTGGACATGGTTGTTTTCATGGAGCTGAACAACTGTTCGCGAGTATGTTGCTGACCGAAATCAAGTGCCGGAGGGTATGAAACTTCCCAAGACATACTTTCAAGTGCCGACATAAGCTGCCGCCATTATTCCTGTGAACTACGGATGTAGCGAGCTTCGATTACGCTGCGGCCCCAGGCCGCTTTACCAAGGGCGCTTGCAGTAACCATAGGCCAGAATTGCAGGAATACTCAAGCCCTTGAGCACGTGTTTCATACACGGCTCCGACGACTGGGAAGTACTGTTTCAGCAGCGGTGAAAGTTATTGGCCAAGGCGGTAACAATTACCGCCTTATACCGACACTTTCAAACTTCGGTTATTAACCGCGCGGCGCATAAGCGAACACATCGGCACGCATGCGGTGCGCATCCATACCGGCTTCGACCAAGGCGTCGAGCGTGGCGTAGATCATGTTCGGTGAGCCGCTGGCATACACATGCACGCTATTGAGGTCGGCAATGTCGTCGCAGACCGCTTCATGCAGCATGCCGCAGCGGCCTTCCCAGCCACACAGGTCGCTGACCACTTGATGCAGGAACAGGTTAGGCAGACGCTGCCATTCGTCCCAGTGCTCGATCTGATAGAAATCCTCGGGCCGGCGCACCCCCCAGTACAGGTGTACCGGGTGCTTGAAGCCCTGAGCCCGGCAGTGCTCGACCAGGCTGTGCATCTGGCCCATGCCAGTGCCGGCGGCAATCAGCACCAGCGGCCCGTCGGGCAGCTCGGCCAGGTGGGTGTCGCCAAACGGCATTTCAATGCGCGCCAGGCCATCTCGCCTCAGCTGGTCGATCAGTTGCACCGCACTGGGCTCACGCGCCAGCACATGCAGCTCCAGTTCACGCCCGGCATGTGGCGCGGACGCCAGCGAGAAAGCTGCCTGCTTGCCGCCCTCACGTTCGATCATCAGGTATTGCCCCGCGTGATAACGCAGAGGTTTACCGGCAGGCGCACGCAGGCGCACCCGCCAGACGTCGCCGCCGACGTCGACGCACTCACTGACGCTGCACGCCAGCTTGCGCACTGGCAGCTCGCCCAAGGCAAGCACACCGTCCCAGAGCAACACGCAGTCCTCCAGCGGTTCGGCAATGCAGGTGAACAACTCACCATGGTCGCGGACTTCGCCATCCTGGCGAACCCGTCCTTCAACCAACAACGCGGCGCAAACATGGCAATTGCCATTGCGGCAGCTGTTTGGGCAGTCATAGCCCAGCCGCCGTGCTCCATCCAGGATCCGTTCCCCGGGTTCAAGCGCCAGCACCGCCCCGGACGGCTGCAACGTTACCTGCATCAATCTATTCCCAACTGATCCCACAGCTCATCGATACGGCGGGTGACGGCCTCATCCTTGACGATGACCCGGCCCCATTCGCGTGTAGTCTCGCCCGGCCACTTGTGCGTAGCGTCCAGGCCCATCTTCGAACCCAGCCCCGACACCGGTGACGCAAAGTCCAGGTAGTCGATCGGGGTATTGTCAATCATTACCGTATCACGCTTGGGGTCCATGCGCGTGGTAATAGCCCAGATCACATCGTTCCAGTCACGAGCGTTGATATCGTCATCGGTGACAATAACGAACTTGGTGTACATGAACTGTCGCAGGAACGACCACACACCCAGCATTACGCGCTTGGCGTGGCCTGGGTACTGTTTCTTCATGGTCACCACCGCCATCCGGTACGAGCAGCCTTCCGGCGGCAGGTAGAAGTCGGTGATTTCCGGGAACTGCTTCTGCAGGATCGGCACGAACACTTCGTTCAGCGCCACGCCGAGAATGGCCGGCTCATCTGGCGGCCGGCCGGTGTAGGTGCTGTGGTAGATCGGTTTTTGCCGGTGGGTGATGCGCTCAACGGTGAACACCGGGAAACTGTCCACTTCGTTGTAGTAGCCCGTGTGATCGCCGTAAGGGCCTTCCGGGGCCATTTCGCCTGGGTGGATCACCCCTTCCAGAATGATCTCGGCGGTTGCCGGTACCTGCAGGTTGCTGCCACGGCACTTGACCAGTTCGGTGCGATTGCCTCGCAGCAGGCCGGCGAAGGCGTACTCGGAAAGGGTGTCCGGGACCGGGGTCACCGCGCCGAGAATGGTCGCTGGGTCAGCGCCCAGGGCCACGGCGACCGGAAACGGCTGGCCGGGGTTCTTCTCGCACCACTCTCGGTAGTCGAGGGCGCCGCCACGGTGGCTGAGCCAGCGCATGATCACCTTGTTGCGGCCGATCACCTGCTGGCGGTAGATGCCCAGGTTCTGGCGGTCCTTGTTCGGACCACGGGTCACGGTGAGGCCCCAGGTAATCAGCGGCGCCACGTCGCCAGGCCAGCAGTGCTGAATCGGCAGCGTGCCAAGGTCGACATCGTCACCCTCGACCACCACTTCCTGGCACACCGCGTCCTTGACCACTTTTGGCGCCATCGACACGACCTTCTTGAAGATCGGCAGCTTCGACCAGGCGTCCTTCAGGCCCTTGGGCGGCTCGGGCTCCTTGAGGAAGGCCAGCAGCTTGCCGATTTCCCGCAGTTCGCTGACCGACTCGGCGCCCATGCCCATGGCCACCCGCTCCGGAGTACCGAACAGGTTGCCCAGCACTGGGATGTCGAAGCCGGTGGGCTTTTCGAACAACAATGCCGGGCCCTTGGCGCGCAGGGTGCGGTCGCAGACCTCGGTCATTTCCAGGACGGGGGAGATCGGTACCTGGATGCGCTTGAGCTCGCCGCGCTGTTCCAGGCCACGGATGAAGTCGCGCAAGTCGCGATACTGCATGCAGGAGCCTCGTGTTGGCCGTATCGGTCGGGGTGCAGAGTGTAGCGCCGTTCGGGCCTTGTTTGGGGGTGAAAATGCATTGGGGCCGCTTTGCACCCCTTCGCGGGCAAGCCCGCTCCTACAAGGGCCGCAGTGACCTGTGTAGGAGCGGGCTTGCCCGCGAAGGGCCGCAAGGCGGCCCCAATCAATCCAGCCTGAAACGCTCGCTTACTTGCGCTTCATCGACAGGAAGAACTCATCGTTGGTCTTGGTCTGCTTGAGCTTGTCGACCAGGAACTCGATGGCAGCGATTTCGTCCATCGGGTGCAGCAGCTTGCGCAGAATCCACATACGCTGCAGTTCGTCGTCAGCGGTCAGCAACTCTTCGCGGCGGGTGCCGGAGCGGTTGATGTTGATGGCCGGGAACACACGCTTCTCGGCGATGCGGCGGTCCAGCGGCAGCTCCATGTTGCCGGTGCCCTTGAACTCTTCGTAGATCACTTCGTCCATCTTCGAGCCGGTTTCAACCAGCGCAGTGGCGATAATGGTCAGCGAACCGCCTTCCTCGATGTTACGCGCAGCACCGAAGAAGCGCTTGGGCTTCTCGAGGGCGTGGGCGTCGACACCACCGGTCAGCACCTTGCCGGAGCTCGGGATCACGGTGTTGTAGGCACGCGCCAGTCGAGTGATCGAGTCCAGCAGGATAACCACATCTTTCTTGTGCTCGACCAGGCGCTTGGCCTTCTCGATCACCATCTCGGCAACCTGCACGTGGCGGGTTGGCGGCTCGTCGAAGGTGGAAGCAACCACTTCGCCACGCACGGTGCGCTGCATTTCGGTCACTTCTTCCGGGCGCTCGTCGATCAGCAGGACGATCAGGTGGCACTCAGGGTTGTTACGGGTGATGTTGGCCGCAATGTTCTGCAGCATGATCGTCTTACCGGCTTTCGGCGGGGCAACGATCAGGCCGCGCTGGCCTTTGCCGATCGGGGCGCACAGGTCGATGACGCGACCGGTCAAGTCCTCGGTGGAGCCGTTACCGGCCTCCATCTTCAGGCGCTTGTTCGGGAACAGCGGCGTCAGGTTTTCGAACAGGATCTTGTTCTTCGCGTTTTCCGGGCGGTCGAAGTTGATGGTATCGACCTTCAGCAGGGCGAAGTAACGCTCCCCTTCCTTCGGTGGGCGGATCTTGCCGACGATGGTGTCGCCGGTACGCAGGTTGAAACGGCGGATCTGGCTGGGCGAGACATAGATGTCGTCTGGGCCGGCCAGGTAGGACGCATCAGCCGAACGCAGGAAACCGAAACCATCCTGGAGAATCTCCAGCACGCCGTCACCCGAGATCTCTTCGCCGCTTTTCGCATGCTTCTTCAGCAGGGCGAAAATCACGTCCTGTTTGCGCGAACGGGCCATGTTTTCGATGCCCATCTGTTCGGCCATTTCCAAAAGATCGGTAATCGGCTTTTGCTTGAGTTCAGTCAGGTTCATAAGGGGAATGACGTAATCATGTAAGAAGGGAGAATTAAGCTTCTGGCTTAATGAGGCCGCGCCGCTGGATGGCGACAGGATCGCGTACTGATTCGAATTAGGGATGCTTCGGCGACGGCATGTAGAGGGCACTGGAAAAGCAGTGCGAGGCCGAATGTAACACTTGCTTTTTTCTGCGTCTAGTGCTCTGAAAAAGAAAAGCCCCGCATTTGCGGGGCCTTTTCACATCACAGGTGGGCGTCGAGGAATGCGGCCAGCTGCGATTTGGACAGTGCACCAACCTTGGTGGCTTCGACGTTGCCGTTCTTGAACAGCATCAGCGTCGGGATACCACGCACACCGTGCTTGGCCGGGGTTTCCTGGTTCTCGTCGATGTTCAGCTTGGCGACGGTCAGTTTGCCCTCGTAGGTGGAAGCGATGTCGTCCAGAACCGGAGCGATCATCTTGCATGGACCGCACCATTCAGCCCAGTAGTCGACCAGTACCGCGCCTTCGGCCTTCAGGACATCGGCTTCGAAGGAGGCGTCGGTGACATGTTTGATCAGATCGCTGCTCATGGATATCTCCAGGGTCGTAAGCAAAAAACGTGGCCCATGATAGCCGCACCTACGCCGGACAGGAAGCCACGGACGATTGAGTGTAACTATAGTTGCGCAAGACGGCGCGAATCGAAACTGTCATATGGCCGTCATAGAATCGAATGGCACATTGCCTTGCATCAAGGCCAGTACAACGGCTGAGTGTCACGCGTTGGCGATAGCCTGCTATCGTGGCACGATTGCCAGGTTAACGACCGAGAACAACCAGATCATGCCGCATACCATCGCGAAGAACCTGTCCCTGATCGCCGCCATCGACCTTGGCTCCAACAGTTTTCACATGGTCGTGGCCAAGGCCCACCATACCGAAATCCGTATCCTTGAGCGGCTCGGCGAGAAGGTTCAACTGGCCGCCGGCATCGACGAAGAGCGCATGCTCAGTGAAGAGGCAATGGAAAGGGGCCTGGATTGCCTCAAGCGCTTTTCCCAGCTGATCAACGGCATGCCGGCAGGCGCCGTGCGTATCGTCGGTACCAACGCCTTGCGCGAAGCGCGCAACCGTAACGAATTCATCCAGCGCGCCGAAGCCATCCTCGGCCACCCGGTGGAGGTCATCTCTGGCCGTGAAGAGGCGCGCCTGATCTACCTGGGCGTGTCGCACACCCTGGCCGACACCCCCGGCAAGCGCCTGGTGGCCGACATCGGCGGCGGCAGTACCGAGTTCATCATCGGCCAGCGCTTCGAGCCGCTGCTGCGTGAAAGCCTGCAGATGGGTTGCGTGAGCTTTACCCAGCGTTACTTCCGCGACGGCAAGATCACCCCGGCCCGCTATGCCCAGGCCTACACGGCCGCGCGCCTGGAACTGATGAGCATCGAAAATGCCCTGCACCGCCTGACCTGGGATGAGGCCATCGGCTCATCCGGCACCATTCGCGCCATCGGCGCTGCCATCAAGGCCGGTGGCCTGGGCAATGGCGAGGTCAACGCCGAAGGCCTGGCCTGGGTCAAACGCAAGCTGTTCAAGCTGGGCGAGGTCGACAAGATCGACTTCGACGGCGTCAAGCCAGACCGCCGCACTATCTTCCCGGCGGGCTTGGCGATTCTCGAAGCGATCTTCGATGCCCTTGAACTGAACCGCATGGACCACTGCGACGGCGCCCTGCGCGAAGGTGTGCTGTTCGATCTGCTTGGCCGCCACCACCACGAAGACGTGCGCGAACGCACCCTGAACTCGCTGATGGAGCGCTATCACGTGGACCAGGGCCAGGCTGCGCGCGTCGAGCGCAAGGCGTTGCACGCATTCGACCAGGTGGCCGACGCTTGGAACCTGAAAGACGGAAACTGGCGCGATCTACTGGGCTGGGCCGCGAAAGTGCACGAAATCGGGCTGGACATTGCCCATTATCACTACCACAAGCACGGCGCCTATCTGATCGAGCACTCGGACCTGGCAGGCTTTTCCCGGGAAGATCAGCAGATGATGGCCCTGCTGGTACGCGGCCACCGCCGCAACATCCCCAAGGACCGTTACGCCGAACTGGGTGATGAAGGGGTCAAGCTGCTGCGCCTGTGCGTGCTGCTGCGCTTTGCCATCCTGTTCCACCACATCCGCGGCACTCAGCAAATGCCAAAGGTAGAACTGCACGGCGGGGACAACAGCCTGGATGTAGCTTTCCCTGACGGTTGGCTGGAGCAGAACCAGCTGACCCAGGCCGACTTCGCCAACGAGGCGGAGTGGCTGGCCCGGGTCGGCTTCGTCCTCAGCGTACGTTGAGGACCGGGTTGCTCAGGCGCTCCAGCAAGGTCGCCTGAACGCTGCGCGGGTTCTGGTTGCCGGTCGGGGTGCTGCGCACGTAGCGCCCGTCCGGCTGCAAGGTCCAGGCGTGGGTATTGTCGGTCAGGTAGCCTTCCAGCTCCTTCTTCACCCGCAGCAACAGTTTCTTGCCTTCCACCGGGAAGCAGGTCTCGACACGCTTGTCGAGGTTGCGCTCCATCCAGTCGGCGCTGGACAGGTAGATCTGCTCTTCGCCGCCATTGAGGAAGTAGAACACCCGCGTGTGCTCGAGGAAGCGGCCAATGATCGAGCGCACCTGGATGTTGTGCGAAACCCCCGGAATGCCCGGGCGCAGGCAGCACATGCCACGCACCACCAAGTCGATTTTCACGCCCGACTGACTGGCCTTGTACAGCGCCTTGATGACTTTGGCGTCAGTCAGCGAGTTGAACTTGGCGATGATGTGCGCCGGCTTGCCTTCAAGGGCAAACTGGGTTTCCCGCGCGATCATGTCGAGCATGCCCTTTTTCAGGGTGAACGGCGCATGCAGCAGCTTCTTCATGCGCAAGGTCTTGCCCATGCCGATCAACTGGCTGAACAGCTTGCCGACGTCTTCGGTGAGCGCATCGTCAGAGGTCAGCAGGCTGTAGTCGGTGTACAGGCGGGCGTTGCCGGCGTGGTAGTTACCGGTACCCAGGTGCGCATAACGCACGATCTCGCCCTGCTCGCGGCGCAGAATCAGCATCATCTTGGCGTGGGTCTTGAACCCGACCACACCGTAGATCACTACCGCACCGGCCGCTTGCAGGCGGCTGGCCATCTGCAGGTTGGACTCTTCGTCAAAACGCGCACGCAACTCGATCACCGCAGTGACCTCCTTGCCGTTACGCGCTGCATCCACCAGGGCGTCGACGATTTCCGAGTTAGCCCCCGAGCGGTACAGGGTCTGGCGCACGGCGAGCACGTGCGGGTCCTTGGCGGCCTGGCGCAGCAGGTCGACCACTGGCGTGAAGGACTCGAACGGGTGCATCAGCAGGATGTCCTGCTTGCTGATCACACTGAAAATGTTGTCAGCGTTCGCCAGCAGCTTGGGGATCGCCGGGGTGAACGGTGTGTATTGCAGCTCCGGGTGGCTGTCCAGGCCGGTGATGCTGAACAGGCGGGTGAGGTTGACCGGGCCATTGACCTGGTACAGCTCACTTTCGCTGAGGCTGAACTGCTTCAACAGGTAGTCCGACAGGTGTTTCGGGCAGGTGTCGGCCACTTCCAGGCGCACGGCATCACCGTAGCGGCGCGAGAACAGCTCGCCGCGCAGCGCGCGGGCCAGGTCGTCGACCTCTTCAGAGTCAAGCGCCAGGTCGGCGTTGCGCGTCAGACGGAACTGATAGCAGCCCTTCACCTTCATGCCCTGGAACAGGTCGTCGGCGTGCGCGTGGATCATCGACGACAGGAACACATAGTTTGCGCCCGGGCCGCCCACCTCTTCCGGCACGCGAATAACCCGCGGCAGCAGGCGTGGCGCCGGAATGATCGCCAGGCCCGAGTCGCGACCGAAGGCGTCCACCCCCTCGAGCTCGACGATGAAGTTGAGGCTCTTGTTCACCAGCAGCGGGAACGGGTGAGTCGGGTCGAGGCCAATCGGGGTAATGATCGGGGCAATTTCGTCGCGGAAGTAGCGGCGTACCCAGGTCTTGAGCTTGGGTGTCCAGTAGCGGCGGCGGATGAAGCGGATCTGGTGCTTTTCCAGCTCTGGCAGCAGCACGTCGTTAAGGATCGCGTACTGGCGCTCTACCTCGATGTGCACCAGTTCGCTGATACGCGCCAGCGCCTGGTGCGGTTGCAGGCCATCGGCGCCGGCCTGTTCACGGGCGAAGTTGATCTGCTTCTTCAGGCCTGCGACACGAATCTCAAAGAACTCGTCGAGGTTGCTGGAGAAGATCAACAGGAACTTGAGGCGTTCCAGCAGCGGGTAGCTCTCATCCAGTGCCTGCTCCAGCACCCGGATATTGAACTGCAGTTGCGAGAGTTCGCGATGAATGTACAGGCTGCTGTCGTCCAGGCCAGGGACGGCGATGGCCGGGGACGGCGCGGGCACCGGAGCTGCAGGCTCGGCCACCGGCTCCGCTACAGGCTCAGCCGCCGGAGGCAGGTCTGGCGGGGTCTGCAGCATCTCTTCTGGGAGCTCCTGAGCATCCTTGATCGCGACAGGGCTTAGCACTTCATTATTCATCTGGCGTTCCTGAGGACGTTAACGCCCTATCATCTATTGAGCGGCAAGATAAGCGCCCATTATGACGCCCGTGTTACACATATGGGCAAGCCGTGGCAAGGGGCCTCTGGCATTGTCTGCGCTGGAATTGTTCACGTCGAGACACATTTGGACACTTTCACGAACGCGCGCGAAGGGGTAGGCTGCGCGTTCATTTCGCCAGCACCTCAGAAAATGCTTCAACAATTCCTGCAGGATTTCGGCTACTTCGCCCTTTTTCTAGGCACCTTCTTTGAAGGCGAGACCATTCTGGTGCTTGCGGGGTTCCTTGCGTTCCGCGGTTACATGGATATCAATCTGGTGTGCCTGGTGGCCTTCTTCGGCAGCTACGCGGGCGACCAGTTGTGGTACTTCATGGGCCGACGCCACGGGCGCAGGATCCTGGCGCGCAAGCCGCGCTGGCAGGCAATGGGCGACCGGGCGCTGGACCATATCCGCCGCCACCCCGATATCTGGGTGCTGAGCTTCCGCTTTGTCTATGGTTTGCGCACGGTCATGCCGGTGGCCATCGGCCTGTCGGGTTACCCGCCACGTCGCTACCTGCTGCTGAACGGGATTGGCGCGGGCATCTGGGCAGTGGCCCTGGGCGCCGCCGCCTACCACTTCGGCGCCATCCTCGAAGGCTTGCTGGGCAACGTCAAACGTTACGAGCTATGGGTGCTTGGCGGCCTGGTGGCGCTGGGCGGCCTGCTGTGGCTGCGCCGGCGCTTCCGTACTCTGCGCGCGGAGCGCAGGGCGGCGAGCCAGGCCCAGCCCCCAGAGGCTGAGCAGGCTGTAAGCCACGAGCAGAAACCAGGCCAGCGGGGCGACCACCGCTAAGCCCAAGGCGCCGGCCAGGTACAATGCCGGCGCATTCAGACACAACCGCGCCAGCTCCAGGCGTGCAGACCAGGGCCGGTTCTCCAGCAACGCGCCCAGCACGAACAAACCAAACGCCATCAGTGACCAGCCGAGCACCAGCGCGGCGGCCGGCACGCGGTCGGCCACGTCCATCAGGTAGCTGCCCAAGGCCACATAAACCACGAACTGCGCCGCCACATAGGCTTGCTGCCCGCGCCCCAGGGCAATCTCGAACTTGCGAAACAGCGCCAAGTCCTGTTTGGCCTGTGGGTAGCGTGCGGCCACATCGGCCGGGCGCCAGCCGGTAGGCATGAACCAGATACGCAGCTTGTCCCACAGGCTGGTGGTGCGCCGGGCGTCGTGCCAGAGCTGGGCATAGAACTGCAGGTTGGCCCATAGCGGGTTCCAGCTGGCCAGCGGCGTGGTCACCCCGAACACCACCGGCTCGGCCGGGTCCTCCTCCTTGAACGTGCCGAACAGACGGTCCCAGAGAATGAACACACCACCGTAATTGCGATCCAAGTAAGCAGGGTTTTGCGCATGGTGGACGCGATGATTGGACGGCGTGATCAACACCCACTCCAGCCAGCCAAGTTTAGGGATATGCCGGGTATGCACCCAGAACTGATACAGCAGGTTGAGCGAGGCGACGGTGATGAACACCAGTGGCGGCACACCCAGCAGCGCCAGCGGCAGGTAGAACAACCACGAGAAGAGGAACCCGCTACTGGTCTGGCGCAGCGCCGTGGTGAGGTTGTACTCCTCGCTCTGGTGATGCACCGAGTGCGCAGCCCACAGTACGTTGCGCTCATGCCCCAGGCGGTGCAGCCAGTAGTAGCAGAAGTCGTACAGGACAAAGGCCAGCAACCAGACCCACCCTGCCTGCGCCGGCAATTGCAACAGCGCCAGGTGCTCGAAGACCAGAGCATAGGTGACCAGCCCTACGCCTTTGGTCAGCAGGCCGGTACTGGTCGACAGTGCGCCGGTACTCAGGCTGTTGATCGAGTCGGCCAGGGTGAAGTTGTGCTGGCCGCGCACGCGGTCGGCGACCAGCTCGACGGCTATCAGCACAAAAAAGAACGGCACGGCCAGCAGTATCAGGTCCATGGGCGCGACCTCAGGCGTTATCCACCAAGATTAGGCCGCCCCCGCAGGAATCCCTATGGCGACATCTGCCAAACTAGAGGACATTTAGCGCCTCGACACTGGAGTAATGAGCATGACAAAAAAAGTAGCGGTGATTCTTTCCGGCTGTGGCGTGTATGACGGCGCCGAAATCCACGAAAGCGTGATCACGCTGCTGCGCCTCGACCAGCGCGGTGCGCAGGTGCAGTGCTTCGCGCCGAACATCGCACAGATGCATGTAATCAACCATCTGACCGGCGAAGAAATGCCCGAATCGCGCAATGTGCTGGTGGAGTCGGCGCGCATTGCCCGCGGCGAGGTCAAGGATATCCGTGAAGCCAAGGCCGAAGACTTCGACGCACTGATCGTGCCGGGCGGTTTCGGGGTGGCTAAAAACCTGTCCAACTTTGCCGTGGAAGGCGCCAACTGCAGCGTGAACCCAGACGTGCTGGCCTTGGCCGAAGCCTTTGCCGACGCCTGCAAACCCGTTGGCCTGATCTGCATCTCGCCGGCGCTTGCGGCGAAGATCTACGGGCCGGGCGTGGTCTGCACCATCGGCAGCGATGCCGGCACTGCGGCGGCTGTCGAGAAGATGGGCGGCACCCATGAAGCGTGCGATGTACACGACATTGTCGAAGACACCCAGCGCAAGCTCGTGACGACCCCGGCGTACATGGAGGCCAAGTCGATCAGCGAGGCGGCGGGCGGGATCTACAAGCTGGTAGACCGAGTGCTGGAGCTGACGCACGAGTAAGTTATTGCGTTGGCTTCTTCGCGGGCATGCCCGCTCCCACAGGTCCAGCACAGGCTTCAAGGTCACGCGGTACCTGTGGGGGCAACTCATGAAAAGCCTGCGCGATCACCTGTAGGAGCGGGTTTACCCGCGAACACCGGCAAAGCCGGTGCCATCCACCGCGCCACGCTGGGCTGTCGCCGACAGGAACCGTGTCAGCGCTCAGCTTTTCGAGAGGCGGGCAATGATCCGGTCCAGTGCATTGGCAAACGCCTGTTTCTCACGTTCGCCATAGGCCGCCTGCCCGCCCCCCACCTGCCCCTGCTCACGCAGCTCGGTGAACAGGTTGCGCGCCGCCAGGCGGTCGCCCATGTTGCGCTCGTCGAACTCACGCCCACGCGGGTCCAGTGCGGCCACGCCCTTTTTCACCAGGCGGTCGGCCAGCGGCACGTCACTGCAGATCACCAGCTCGCCAGGCACGGCGTGCTCCACTATGTAATCGTCGGCCGCATCCATGCCGCTGGGCACCACGATCAGACGCACGATCGCGAACGCCGGCTTGGCCACAGCCTGCCCCGCCACCATCACCACCTCGAACTTGCGCTTGAGGGCGAACTTGACGATCAGATCCTTGGCCGCCTTGGGGCAGGCGTCGGCATCGATCCATACACGCATTGGACACTCTCTACATGAACTCAATGCGCCCATCATGCCTGAAGCGCAGCGAAAGCTGGAGCAGGCCAGCGCTGGAAAAATGGCGCCAGACTTTCAATTACCGCTTATCCGACCCCGCCACTCAGGCTAAACTCGCCACAGCTTCAATGGCCTGCCCGAGCGCGCAATGAACCACCCTCACGAAATCCGCCCTGACCTGGACGAAGGCATCGACCGCAAGGTCCTGGCGACATTGCGTGCGCGCTTCCTGCATCTCAACCAGGGCCGACTGCAGCGGGCAAAGGAAGGCCTGTCAACGCGCCAGCAACAGGTACTGTCGTTGCTGCCGCTGCTGTTTCACGTGAACCACCCGCTATTGCCGGGTTACGTCTCCGGCAGCACCCCTGCGGGCGTATCGGCTTACGAGCCAAGCGCCGAGTTGGTGGCCGATGCCCAACGCCTGGCCCGCTCGTTCACCTACAAGGCCCAGCATGGCAACCCGCCACGCCCGATCCACGGCCTGTTCCTGATGGGCAGCCTGGGCTCGCTGGCGCAGGCCGAGCACAGCGACATGGACCTGTGGGTGTGCCATGCACCCGGCTTGCCCGAACAGCTGCTGGGTGAGCTACGCCGCAAGTGCCAGCTGCTGGAGGCCTGGGCGGCAAGCCTGGGCGCCGAAGCACACTTTTTCCTGATCGACACACAGGGCTTCGCCCAGGGTCAGCGCGATGGCCAGCTCGGCTCCGACGACTGCGGCACCACCCAGCACTACCTGCTGCTGGACGAGTTCTACCGCACCACCCTGTGGCTGGCCGGGCGTACGCCGCTGTGGTGGCTGGTACCGGTGTACGAGGAACACAATTACTACAGCTACACCCAGACGTTGCTGTCCAAGCGCTTTATCCGCAGCCAGGAAGCCCTTGACCTCGGCAACCTGGCGCACATTCCGCCCGGTGAGTTCGTCGGCGCTGGCCTGTGGCAATTGTTCAAAGGCATCGACTCGCCCTACAAATCGCTGCTCAAACTGCTGCTGACCGAAGCCTACGCCGGCGAACACCCTGCGGTGCGCTGCCTGAGCCTGGACTACAAGCAGGCAGTATTTGCCAACCAGCTCGACCTCGACGAGCTGGACCCCTACGTGATGGTCTACCGGCGCATCGAACGTTACCTGCTGCAACGCGGCGAACCCGCGCGCCTGGAGCTGGTACGGCGCAGCCTGTACCTGAAGGTGAACAAGAAGCTCAGCGACCAGGGCCGCAGCCATGGCTGGCAACGCCGGCTGCTGCAGCGCCTGACCGACGAGTGGGGCTGGGACCAGCGCCAGTTGGCCCTGCTGGACAGCCGCAGCCAATGGAAAGTGCAGCAGGTTGCCGTCGAGCGGCGTGAGCTGGTGGCCGAGCTTAACCTCAGTTATCGCTTCCTCAGCCAGTTCGCTCGCACCCAGAACGCCAGCAGCCGCGCCGACCAGCGCGACCTCAATGTGCTGGGCCGGCGCCTGTACGCAGCCTTCGAGCGCCGCGCCGGCAAGGTCGAAGTGATTAACCCCGGTATCGCCCCTGACCTCGCCGAAGGCACCCTGACGCTGGTCCAGGCACCCAACCGCAAGGAGCCGGGCAGCTACCACTGGGAGCTGTACAGCGGCAACCTGAGCACCCATGAGGTGCAGCACTTCAGCCCGATCAAACGCTGCCGCGAGCTACTCGAACTGCTGACCTGGGCCCATCGCAACGGAGTGATCGACAGCAGCACCCGCATGGCGCTGCATCCAGGGGCCAGCGACCTTGGGGAATTCGAGCTGTTCAACCTGCTGGGCTGTCTGCGGCAAAGTGTCCCCCTGCCCTTGCCGACCGTCAGCGAAGTGCGCCTTTTGCAGCCCAGCGTTGCCGATGAGGTGTTGTTGCTGGTCAACGTCGGCGTCGACCCGCTGCGCCACCACCGCGAGCTGAACGTTTTGATGACCACAGAGCGCACCGACGCGTTGAGCTACGCTGGCGTGCGCGAAAACCTGGTGCTGACCCTGGACCAGGTCACCGTCAACAGCTGGAACGAGGTGCTGGTCCAGCGCTATGACGGTGAACACGCGCTGGTGCGCTGCCTGCGCGACTTCCTCAACAGCCCGGCGCAGCGCGGCCACCGGCCAAGGGTGCGAGTACGCTGCTTCTGCCAAAGCCGCGCCCAGCCGATCGGCCAGCGCGTAGAGGAAATTTTCGACACCGCCCAGCTGCTGCGGGATCAAGGGCTCCACCACCGCTACCTGCTGCAAGTGGCCCACCACACCCATGTGCTGGAGCTGTTGCCCGAGCATGTCAGCCTGACAACCCTGGCCGAGCATGAGGCGCTACTGGCCTACCTGGGCGAAGAGCGAGGCACCTACAGCCCGCTGTACCTGGATGCCAATGCGCTGCAGGACCACGACCTGCGCCTGGTGCTGGAGCAAGGCCGACCAGCCTGCATTCAGGTGTTCTACCGCCTGCAGGGCGGCTGGGCCGATGTGTATGTGCTGGATGAATACAACGCATTGTGGCAACAACGCCTGCCGCTGCATGACGAAGCGCATCTGCTGTTGCCACTGCAACGTTTTCTGCGCTCGGTGGTGATGCGCCGCGATGCCCGCCTGCCCCTCGATAGCCTGCGACCCGCCTCGCTGGATATCCACTACGCGCAGCTGCTGCCCACCGGCCCAGGCAAGGCACGCAACATCGAGCCGCGCCTGGCCCCGGCCGAGGGCAGCGACCAGCCTTACTATGAGGTACAGGCGATTATCCAGGCGGGTGTAGCGGGCGTGGCGCATGTGACGCTGTACTGCGACCAGCAGGAGTTTTCCGAGCTGGAACATGGTGAGCAGCTGTATGCGGTGGTGGCCAGGCAGATCATCGGTCAGCGCCGTGGCACAGCGCAGTACCGGTGCTATATCACCGACCTGGATTTGTCCGAGTTGCTGGATGACCGGCTGGGGGCAACGCAGGCCTACCTGAGCTACAAGCGGGTGCTGGAGCAGGCTTTGAATGAGGGGTTGGAGCAGGTTTTGGCGGAGGGCGCCTGAACTCGCAGCACAAGGCGGCGACAAAAGAGTGCATCTCTCTGTAGCAACAGCCTTGCGCTGCAAACGGGCCGCGAAACGGCCCCCTGGCCCTTACAGGTCGTAATCGCCCGCCGCCTCCGGCTGGTACTCCACTTCCAGCAGCTTCAGCTTGAGGGTCTTGCCCCCCGGTGCCGGCCAGTCGATCTGCTCGCCCACCGACAGCCCCAGCAAAGCGCAGCCAATCGGCGCCAGGATCGAGACCTTGCCTTCCGGCCCGGCATCCTTGGGGTACACCAGTGTCAGGTGGTAGTCCTTGCCGCTGGCTTCCTCACGGCAGTGCACCCGCGAGTTCATGGTCACCACGCCCGCCGGCACTTCCTCGTGACCGACCACCTGCTCGGCGCGGTCAAGCTCGTCCTGCAGGGCGAGCACACCCGGCGTACTCTCGTCGAGGCTGTCGATCAGACGCTCCAGACGTTGTACGTCCAATCGGGTGAGGATGAGGGAAGGCTTGGTGCTCATGATCCAGTCAGACTCCTTTGAACAGGCAGTTTTCAATGTGCAAATAAAGCAAAACCCCGCCCAAGGGCGGGGTTTGAGAAGGCTTTGGCGTCACCGACGCAGAACCCGACACTACCACAGCCGGGCAAATACTCAAGCCCCTGCGCTCAGTGTGCCTTAGCCTGCTCGCGCAAGACCTGGGCCTCGCGGCAGATCTGACGGCGCCGTTCGTCATCGGCCGAGCGCCATTCGCGAATGTGCTCGACATGCCGATGGCAACCGGTGCACACCCGCTGTTCGTCCAGCCGGCATACGCTGATGCACGGTGACGGCACTGCAGGGCTGACGTTGCTGTAAAGCGGCTTGGGCGACCGGGCCTGGGCGCTACTCATGTCAGATTTCGTCGAAGTCCAGCTTCTCGCCGGCCCGCTCCCAGACGATACGCTCGAGCATTTCACCCAGCAACTCTTCGCTCTTTTCGCACACCCACTTGCCGCTGTCCTCGTCGTAATCGAAGTGGAAACCACCGGAGCGGTCGGCAAGCCACAGCTGGCGCAATGGCTCCTGACGGCTGAAGATCAGCTGGGCGCCGCCCTCGAACTTGACGGTCAGGACACCGGCGGAGTTCTCCATGTCCAGGTCCAGACCGCTCTCGTCGAACAGATCTTCCAGGGCCTGTTGGGTCGCGTCGACCAGATCATGGAAACGCGCTTCACTCAAACTCATTGCAGGAACCTCGAAATTGGCTGCGTAACAGGCAAGCCGGGCAAGATACGGGCGCTTGCCGCCGAATGCAAAGGTTTAGCCGTTGCGTTCACCGGCCTCTTCGCGGGCGAGCCCGCTCCTACGGGGGCTGCGCAGAGGCTAAGCATAGCCCGCCCGGCGGACCGGTCCTTGCATAGGCAAGCCGCCGGTCGCTCGGTATACTCGGGCGCAATACTGCATTTTTCTAAGGATTTCACCCATGAAGCGCCTGATTTCCTCCTTCGCGGCGCTGGTCGCTGTTGCCTGCCTCGTTTCGGCCTGTGGCCAGAAAGGCCCGCTGTATCTGCCTGAAGATGGCGATAACGGCAAAGCGCACACGTCGCACCAGCACCAGCCAAAAGCCAAGCCGGCCCCGGCACAAGAACAGCAGCCCGAGCTGCAGTCCGAGTCCGAGTCCGAGCAGTCGCCAGCGCAGTAAGGAAACCAGATGAACGCTTTCAACTACCGCGACGGTGAGCTGTTCGCGGAAGGCGTGGCCCTGTCGGCCATTGCTGAACGTTACGGCACCCCCACCTATGTGTACTCGCGCGCCCACATCGAGGCCCAGTACCGTAGCTACGCAGACGCCCTGCAAGGCACCGAGCACCTGGTGTGCTTCGCGGTCAAGGCCAACTCCAACCTTGGCGTGCTGAACGTGCTGGCGCGCCTGGGCGCAGGCTTTGACATTGTCTCCGGTGGTGAACTGGAGCGTGTATTGGCCGCTGGCGGGCGTGCCGACCGCGTGGTGTTCTCCGGCGTTGGCAAAACCCGTGAAGACATGCGCCGTGCCCTGGAAGTTGGCGTGCACTGCTTCAACGTCGAATCCACCGACGAGCTGGAGCGCCTGCAAGTAGTCGCCGCCGAAATGGGCAAGGTTGCCCCGGTGTCGCTGCGGGTCAACCCGGACGTCGATGCCGGTACTCACCCGTACATCTCCACCGGCCTTAAAGAAAACAAGTTCGGCATCGCCATTGCCGATGCCGAGGCCATCTACGTACGCGCCGCACAGCTACCGAACCTGGAAGTGGTCGGTGTCGACTGTCACATCGGCTCGCAACTGACCACCGTCGAGCCATTCCTCGACGCCCTCGACCGCCTGCTGGTGCTGGTCGACCGCCTGGCCGAGTGCGGCATACACCTGCGCCACCTGGACCTGGGTGGCGGTGTCGGCGTGCGCTACCGCGACGAACAGCCACCATTGGTGGCCGACTACATCAAGGCCATCCGCGAACGCGTGGGCGAGCGCGACCTGGCCCTGGTGTTCGAGCCTGGCCGCTACATCGTCGCCAACGCTGGCGTGCTGCTGACCCGCGTGGAATACCTCAAGCACACCGAACACAAGGACTTCGCGATCATCGATGCAGCGATGAACGACCTGATCCGCCCAGCCCTGTACCAGGCCTGGATGGGTGTCAGCGCGGTCAAGCCACGTGCAGGCGAAGGCCGTGCCTATGACCTGGTCGGCCCTATCTGCGAGACTGGCGACTTCCTCGGCAAGGACCGCGTACTCAACCTGGCCGAAGGTGACCTGCTGGCCGTAGAGTCCGCGGGCGCCTATGGTTTTGTCATGAGCTCCAACTACAACACCCGCGGCCGTTGCGCTGAAATCCTGGTCGACGGCGACCAGGCGTTCGAAGTACGCCGCCGCGAGACCGTCGCCGAACTGTATGCTGGCGAAAGCCTGCTGCCGGAGTAAGCCCATGCTGCTGCGTTTTACCAAGATGCATGGGCTGGGCAACGACTTCATGGTCCTGGACCTGGTCAGCCAGCACGCGCACATTCAGCCCAAGCACGCCAAGCAATGGGGTGACCGTCACACCGGCATCGGCTTTGACCAGTTGCTGATCGTCGAGGCGCCGAACAACCCGGAAGTGGACTTCCGCTACCGCATCTTCAACGCCGACGGCTCCGAGGTCGAGCAATGCGGCAACGGTGCGCGCTGCTTTGCCCGCTTTGTGCTGGACAAGCGCCTGACCGCGAAAAAGCGCATCCGCGTGGAAACCAAGAGCGGCATCATCGTGCTGGACGTGCAGAACGACGGCCAGGTGAGTGTCAACATGGGCCCGCCGCGCTTCATCCCTGCCGAAATTCCCTTTGTCGCCGACGCACAGGCGCCAAGCTACCCGCTGGAAGTTGACGGCCAGTTGTACTCGATAGCCGCCGTGTCCATGGGTAACCCGCACGCCGTGCTGCGTGTCGACGACGTGTTTACTGCGCCTGTGCATGAGCTGGGCCCGAAGATCGAAAACCACCCACGCTTCCCACAGCGGGTGAATGCCGGCTTCATTCAAGTCATCGACCGCCACCGCGCCAACCTGCGCGTGTGGGAACGCGGCGCCGGCGAAACCCAGGCTTGCGGCACCGGCGCCTGCGCCGCAGCCGTGGCGGCGATCAGCCAGGGCTGGATGGATTCCCCGGTGTCCCTCGACCTGCCCGGTGGTCGCCTGCACATCGAATGGGCCGGCCCCGGCAAGCCCGTGATGATGACCGGCCCGGCCGTACGCGTCTACGAAGGACAGGTTCGTCTCTAAACGAGTAACCGCCATGACCGATCAGCCCAAGGTTGTACCCAAGCAGTCCGCCGAGCTCGATGCCGAAGCGGTGGTCGCCTACCTGCGCGCCCACCCCACCTTCTTCGCCGAGCAGGACGAGCTGCTGATCGAACAGCACATCCCGCACCAGCGAGGAGACAGCGTGTCGCTGGTGGAACGCCAGCTCAAGCTGCTGCGTGACCGCAACATCGAAATGCGCCATCGCCTGTCGCAACTGATGGACGTGGCCCGCGACAACGACCGGCTGTTCGACAAGACCCGCCGGCTGATCCTTGACCTGCTCGATGCCGGCAGCCTGGAAGAAGTGGTAATGGCGGTCGAAGACAGCCTGCGCCAGGAATTCCAGGTGCCCTTCGTCAGCCTGATCCTGTTCGGCGACAACGTCGCGCCGGTGGGGCGCTGGGTCAGCAATGCCGAGGCGCAGCAAGCCATCGGTGCCCTGCTGGGCGGTGGCAAGACCGTCAGTGGCAACCTGCGCGAGCACGAGCTGGCTTTCCTGTTCGGTGAAGAACAGCGCCGGGAAGTAGGCTCCAGCGCCGTGGCAGCTCTTGAGTACCAAGGGCTGCATGGGGTTCTGGCCATCGGCAGCCGCGACCCGCAACACTACAAGAGCAGCGTCGGCACCCTTTTCCTCGGCTATATCGCCGAAGTGCTCGGCCGCGTTGTGCCACGCGTTACCCAGACACTGCGCTCGGTTCGCTGATGAAACGCCAGCTGGAGGCTTATTGCGCACACCTGCGCAACGAGCGCCAGGTGTCGGAGCACACCTTGCTGGGCTACCGTCGCGACCTGGAAAAAGTCATCGCCTACTGCAAAGAACACGGCATTGCCGAGTGGCAGGCGCTGCAAATCCAGCAACTGCGCCAGCTGATCGCCCGCTTGCACCACCATGGCCAGTCCCCGCGCAGCCTGGCACGCCTGCTGTCGGCAGTACGCGGCCTGTACCGTTACCTCAACCGCGAAGGCCTGTGCCAGCACGACCCGGCCACCGGCCTGAGCGCACCCAAAGGTGAGCGTCGGCTGCCCAAGGTACTGGATACCGATCGCGCACTGCAGCTGCTCGATGGTGGCGTCGACGACGACTTCATTGCCCGGCGTGACCAGGCGATCCTCGAGCTGTTCTATTCCTCAGGCCTACGCCTATCGGAACTGACCAACCTCGATCTTGATCACCTCGACCTCGCCGCCGGCCTGGTGCAGGTACTGGGCAAGGGTGGAAAAGCCCGCGTACTGCCGGTGGGTCGCAAGGCTCGCGAGGCGTTGCAGGCCTGGTACCGCTTGCGCGGCATCGGCAACCCACGCGACCGTGCAGTGTTCATCACCCGCCAGGGCAATCGCATCAGCCCCCAGGCAGTTCGGCTGCGGGTAAAGGCCGCCGGTGAGCGTGAGCTGGGCCAACACCTGCACCCGCACATGCTTCGCCATTCTTTCGCCAGCCATGTGCTGGAATCATCCCAGGACCTGCGCGCGGTGCAGGAGATGCTCGGCCACGCCGACATCAGCACGACGCAAATCTACACCCACCTGGACTTCCAGCACCTGGCCGCGGTGTACGACAGCGCCCACCCTCGGGCCAAACGCAGCAAAGGCACAGACTCATGAGCATCAAGCTGATCACCTTCGACCTCGACGATACCCTGTGGGACACCGCGCCGGTGATTGCTACCGCGGAAGTCGTGCTGCGCGACTGGCTCGAGGCCAACGCACCCACCCTCGGCAGTGTGCCGGTGGAACACCTGTTCGCCATCCGCGAGCGCCTGGTGCAAGCAGAGCCCGGCCTCAAGCACCGCATCAGTGCCCTGCGCAGGCGCGTGCTGTTTCATGCCCTGGAAGAGGTCGGCTACAGCGAGCAGCACGCACAGGCGCTGGCCAACGAAGGCTTCGAAGTGTTCCTGCATGCCCGCCACCAGGTGGAGATCTTCCCAGAGGTGCAGCCGGTGCTCGAAATCTTGCGCCATCAATACATCCTGGGCGTGGTCACCAACGGCAATGCCGACGTCAGCCGGCTAGGGCTGGCGGATTACTTCCGCTTTGCCCTGTGCGCCGAGGACCTGGGCATCGGCAAACCAGACCCTGCACCATTCCTTGAAGCGTTGCGCCGGGGCGAGGTGGACGCGGGTGCGGCAGTGCACATCGGCGATCACCCTGGCGATGACATTGCCGGTGCCCAGCGCGCCGGGTTGCGGGCGGTGTGGTTCAACCCGCAAGGCAAGGCCTGGGCTGGCGATCAGGCGCCGGACGCCGAGATCCAGCGCCTGTCGCAACTACCTGACGTGCTTGCACGCTGGCGCTGACGGGGCCGCTTTGCGGCCCATTCGCGGGCACGCCCCCTCCCACAGGGACCGCGCAGGTCCTGAACCCTGTGGTGAACCTGTGGGAGCGGGCATGCCCGCGAAGAGGCCGGCACGGGCAACACAAAACCCACAGGCGTAAAAAAGCCCGCAGCGACGGCGGGCTTTCCAGCATCTAGCCAATTCTTGTGTTTTCCAGTCAATGCTAGATTCTACAAGGCTTTAATCCTATTATTCGTCCACTGACACCCACCAACAACCTGTCCCATCCGGGCGAAAAGTGGGGGAACAAACGGGGGGACAGGATTTGTCCCCCCACACCAGTGGAGGCGAACATGGGCAAGCTGAACCCCAAGCAAATCGAGAACCTGGCCGAAGCCGGCACCTATGAAGACGGCGACGGCTTGCGCCTGACTGTAAAGGCCACCGGACGCAAATCATGGGTGCTGCGCTTCCAGCTCAACGGCAAGCGCCGGGAGATGGGCTTGGGCAGCTTCCCCGAGGTGAGCTTGAAGGCCGCCCGCATCGCCTGTGCCGATCAGCGCAAGCTGCTGGCAGCCGGCGCCGATCCGATGGCCGCCCGTGACGCCGAACGCGAGCGCCAGCGTGAAGCCCAGCGCGAGCAGGAAGCCAACCGCCGCCCGTTCGAGGTGTTGGCCCTGGAGTACATGACCGCGCACGGGGCTGGCTGGTCGGATCAATGGCGCAAGGGCTGGCGCTCTAAGCTGGAACGCTTCGCCTTCCCCGTTATTGGCAAGCTGTCGGCCAACGCCATCGAAACCGAACATGTCCTACGCGTGCTGCAACCGATATGGGGCACCAAGACCCGGACGGCCGATGAGGTACGCGTGCAAATCGAGCGCGTGCTAGACGCCGCCAAGGCCCAAAAGCTGCGTGACGGCGATAATCCCGCACGCTGGCGCGGGCATCTGGAAAGCCTGCTGAGCAAGGCGCAAAAGAAGAAGGCTCGCCAAAGCGAGCACATGCCGGCGATGAAGTGGCAAGGCGTGCCAAAGCTGGTGGCCAAGCTGGCGCAGAGCCAAGACCGCGATGCCCTGGCGCTGCACCTGCTGATCCTGACGGGCGCCCGGTCGCACATGGTTCGCTTTGCCGAGTGGTCGGAGTTCGATCTAGAGGCCGGCGTCTGGTCGCTGCCTGCCGAGCGCATGAAGATGCGCCAAGCCTTCGATATTCCCCTGGCGTCCAAAGTGGTCGAGCTGCTGGAAAGCATTCCGCGCACCGATGGCAGCCCCTACCTGTTCCCTGGCCAAGGGCAAAGCGGAGTCATGCACAAAAACGCCTTTCGCGTTCTGTTGCGCGGCTTGGGGCTGGCCGACATTACCGCGCACGGCTTCCGCTCAACCTTCCGCGACTGGGCAAACGAACGCACCCACTACCCTCGCGAAGTCTGTGAGCTGGCGCTAGCCCACGACGAACGCGACCAGTCGGAGGCTGCTTATTCTCGTTCCGACTTCATTGAGAAGCGCCGCGCATTGATGGCCGATTGGGCTGGGTACGCAACCACTGCGCCAGCGCCCAACGTCATACAAGGCGACTTTAAGCGCGCATAAGGATAGATCTCGGTGGATAAGAGTAAGCAAGCGGTATTACAAGAGATGCAGGAGTACCTGCAAAAACAGCTGCCAACTGCAACCCGTGAGGCATCCCACCGAATGGCTGTTAGTTACTGGGGGGCATCTGCGGGCTGGAAAAAAGTGAGTAGTGCCAAGCGCCGCCCAAGCGGGGAGTTTCCCGAACAGTTATTGGAGGTGGCAAAGACAGATCCTGCTGCTTGGGATGCTGCAAAGATATTGGTCGTCAATTTATTAGACTTGGGAGAGCCAATGTCACGCCAGCTTGCGGGGTTCGCTGCCGCAGTGCTTCGTGGTGAATGGAAAAGGCCTGGAGGGAACGCAAACAGCTGGGGCAATCTGTCTCGTGACCTTCCGCTGTGCCTGGCCATTCATAGCCTTTTAGCGGCGGGTTTTGCACGCACGGAAAGCCGTGAGGTTGAGCCTACGGCAATTGAGGCAGTGGCCAAAATTGCGTCCGAACTCGGACATAAAGTAAAGGCCGACATGTTGGAAAAGATATGGATGCGCCATCGTGACCATGTTGAGAGAGTTGTTAAGGACGGGCCGCATTACTACCGTGATGCTCCCGGAACTCTCCTGCTGAAACCGTCACCGCCCCGCAGGAGGCAGGGGAAAAAGTAACCAAGTGATGCTGGTTGGTTACAGTGACCCATCCCGTTCGTATGCTTAGTCTGCAAGCCACATCCACTACGCGCCAGCAAGCGCAACGGAGATTTGGCTATGTCTGCTATCGTAAATACCAACCACCCCCGCCGCATCATGCGCCTGCCTCATGTCCAGGCTGCCACCGGCTTTGGCCGCGCATGGATTTATGCCTTGATGGCGGAGGGCAAATTTCCCAAGGCGCGCAAGATTGGAACCCGCGCCGTGGGCTGGCCTAGCGATGAAATCGAGCAATGGGTAACTGATCGCCTGGAGGGCCGCGCATGAAGGCCGCCCGCCCCGAAGAACAGAGCAGCCCGCGCAAGGTTGATATTAGCACTCCCGCGAATGCGCTTCTTGACCCGATATTGCATCGTATCGTCGATGAATCCCTGCGCGCCGGGTACGGCTTCGCAGCTACATCCCTGGCACTCGTTAAAGATCGACGCAACATGCGCCGCATGATGATAAAGCGCGGCTTTACTCCCGATCAGGTGAAGCATTACCTAGCTGTTATCGGTCTGGGAGGGGGCGTATGAGCGAGCACGGCAACATGCACCAATGGGCTCGCCACTACGCCGGTCGCGGCTTTGCGGTCTTCCCCCTCGTTCCGGGCACTAAATCACCTTTTGCTGGCTCATCTGGCAGCAAGGATGCCACTTGCGATCTAGAGCAGATTGATGCCTGGTGGGCTGCGCATCCCGAGGCCAACATTGCAGTCAAACCCAGCGCCAGCATGGGCGGTCTGTACGTGTTCGACGTGGACCCTCGTAATGGGGGCGACGCCAGCTTTTCAGCACTGGAGCGACAGCATGGCCCCCTATCCAGCCCTTTGCATGTTAAGTCGCCCGGTGGCGGCTTTCACCTGTACTTTGCCGCGCCAGCAGATACAGGGCAGGGGTACAGCGGCGCACCGGCGACCGGCATTGATGGCAAATATAACGGCTATGCTGTGCTGCCGCCGAGCCTGCACCCCAACGGCAAGCGTTATGAGTGGATCAATGGGCACGACGCCACGCCGGGGCCAATCCCTACATTCCTAGTAAAACAGGCGACAGTGCGCGAGCGTGTGGCGAGTGGGGGCGGATCGCTGGCAGACGTAACGCGCATTACTCAGGCGCTGGCTGCCATCCGCCCGGACTGTGAGTATCACCAGTGGGTCGGTGTGATCGCTTCTATCAAGCACTGGGAGGACACGACCGAGGGGGCGGACGGCCTGGGCTATGAGCTGTGCCGTGAGTGGTCCGCCGGAGATCCGCGCCATGATGACGGCGCATTTGCTGACAAGTGGGAATCGTGGAATTCCAGCGCGCCCAATGCTCGTACCTTGGGCAGCCTTCTGCATGACGCCGGTTTGACTGCCGCGCAACAAACCCCCGATCCGGCGATAGCTTTCGCGGCTGCTGGTGAGCCGGTTATGCTGCTCCCTGCCATGACAAACCAGCGGGCCAGCCCCCTGTTGCTACCGATTGATCTGAGCGACGTGATGAGAGCTGCGCTGGAGCAGGTGCGCTATGCCGTGAAGCCGTGGATGCCGCGCCGTCATGTAACCCTGTTAGGTGGGCACGGGGGTATCGGCAAGTCCAGCATAGCCCTGGCTATTGGTGCTCATGTTGCGTGCGGCCAGCCATTCGCCGGCCTGGAGGTTGAGCAATCGCCTGTTCTGTTCGTTAGTCTTGAGGATGAGGCCAGCATAGTGCGCGTTCGCCTTCGAGGCATAATCGAGGCATTCCAACTGCCCGCCGAAAGCGTGATGGCTGGCTTGCGTGTGCTGGATGGTACGCAAGCCTTCGCAGCACTAATGACCGAGAGCGACGGCTACAGCGCAGCGCCGATTTTTACCCCGGCTTTCCACGAACTGGAAGTGGCAGCCAAGGGCGCGGGCTTAATCGTGATCGACAATGCTTCTGACGCCTTCGATGCAAACGAGAACAGCCGCCGAACCGTGCGCGCCTTTGTGCGGGGGCTTGCCAATATCGCACGCGAGCATAATGCCGCCGTGGTGCTGCTGGCTCATATCGACAAGAGTGCCGCGAAGGAGGGCGCACGGGGGAACAGCTACAGCGGTAGCACTGCCTGGCACAACAGTGCTCGTTCACGGCTGGCGCTAATGGAGCAGGAGGGGCGAATTATGCTGATGCAGGAGAAAGCCAACCTGAGCGCGAAGGCTGAGCCGTTGGCTTTCGTATTCGTGAATGGTGTTCCCATGCCTGAGCGCGAAGCGCAGAGCGACGGGCAGACGCGGGAGAATACAGATCAAGCTGCGATGATTCGTGTGCTACTAGCAGCACGGGAGGCTGGCATTAGTGTGTCCGGCAGCTTAAATGCTGGTGCGCATTCCGCCATGAAAACCTTAGAGCCGTTGCCGGAGTACGGGACATCTTTCGGGGGAAGGCCAGGCAGTAAGCGGGCTGGTCAGGCTATTTCGGCATTGCTTCGTGCTGGACGCATCCAGCGCGTGTCATATCGTAAGCCCAACCGCCACGCTGGCGAGCGCTTTGAGCTAGTTGAAATGCCACAGGGGGAAAGTTGAAATAGTGCGCTGCGCCACCCCCCATACCCCCAGCGCCGACGCAGCGCACTCTGGAGGGAGTTTGCGTCAGTGCGCTAAACGATCATCGACGCTGCGCCAATCACCGCTGACGCAATCGACGCAACGGAAAGACATACCCACCGCCCGGCCTAGTGTCGGGTTTTTTTATGCGCGCTAGGAAATCGTCATGTTAACCAATGCTAAGTAATCCTGAGTAATCCTAAGATTAAATCGCTTTGGACGCTGGCAATGGTCGGCAAGATTACGGCAAGCCCTGGGTAGTTGGTGCAGCAAGATTACCCCAAGGTGGTCGCCGTCGAAGTGGGGGAACAAGTGGGGGAACAAATCTAGCCAAAAAGACAGGAGCCTTATTCTGCGCGGCCTGTATAAATAAAAAGCCCGCAGCGACGGCGGGCTTTTTTGCGATCAGCCACTCAAATAGGGCGGCTGCCGTATTTGTTGTCCGGCTTCTTGGGCGGGTCAGCGACCACGTTGGCCTCGACTTCCTGCACCTTGCCGCCGCGAGAAAGGAATTCTTCCATCGCCTTGGCCAGTGCATCACGCTCTTTCTGCTTGGCTTCCATGCTCGGCATCTCGTCTACCGAGACTGCGGCCTTGGATTTGCCCTTGGCAACGGGTGCCGGGCTGCTGTCGTCATCGCCAGCGTCTTCAACGCCGTCATCAGCCGCCCCTTCAAGGACCTCATCACCCTCGTCTTCGTCGCCTACTTCGAGGTCATCATTTTCCAGATCGTCGTCGCTCATGTTCTACCTCATGACTTGCGAAAAGCAGGTTGGTTATAGACCAGTGCAGCCGTAGACCGGCAGCCACCAGTGAAAATTCAACTGGCCGTGGGTTAGGCCACTGCCCTTGGGTCGGCACTCCTGATGGGAGGCGGCACCCAGCAGGCCCTGCTCCTGGCAGGACCTGACAAATCCATTAGCCCCTGCTGGCCACACGCTATTGGCAAGCCTAGCAAAGGCTGGCGAAGTGTGTGGACTACTCGTCAAACACCCTTCGGCGCGCATTCTAGCGCGCCCGTGGAAAAAGCAAAGCACCATAAACGCCCTATGGCTTGTAAGTTTTTTACCTACGTCACGAACGTGTCGAATAAACCGTTTGCCGTGCGGGAAATGCTGAAAAACTGGCAAAAAAATGCCCGGCAAGCCGGGCAAGTTTTTACCGCGTCGCAGTTACAGGTTGTAGCCGCGCTCGTTGTGCTGAGCCAGGTCAAGGCCGACCGACTCTTCTTCTTCGTTGACCCGCAGGCCCATCACCACATCCAGCACCTTGAGAATCACGTAGGTGACGATGGCGGTGTAGACCACGGTGAAAATCACACCTTTGGCCTGGATCCAGACTTGCATGCCGATGTCGGTGACGGTACCGAAGCCGCCCAGCGCCGGGGCCGCGAACACCCCCGTGAGGATGGCACCGATGATGCCGCCAACACCGTGCACGCCGAAGGCATCCAGGGAATCGTCATAGCCGAGTTTGCGCTTGAGCGTGGTGGCGCAGAAGTAGCAGAGCACACCCGATACCAGGCCGATAATCAGCGCGCCAATCGGCCCGACGGTGCCCGCAGCCGGGGTGATGGCAACCAGGCCAGCAACCACGCCCGAAGCGATGCCCAGAGCACTTGGCTTACCGTGACCGACCCACTCGGCGAACATCCAGCCCAGGGCGGCGGCGGCGGTAGCGATCTGAGTGACCAGCATGGCCATGCCGGCAGTACCGTTGGCGGCAGCAGCAGAGCCTGCGTTGAAACCGAACCAGCCGATCCACAGCATCGCTGCGCCCATCAGGGTATAGCCGAGGTTGTGCGGGGCCATCGGCGTGGTCGGGTAGCCCTTGCGCTTGCCCAGTACCAGGCAGCAGACCAGGCCTGCGATACCGGCGTTGATGTGCACCACGGTGCCGCCAGCGAAGTCCAGTACGCCCCAGTCCCACATCAGGGCACCGTCACCGCTCCACACCATGTGTGCGATCGGCGCATACACCAGGGTGAACCAGATGCCCATGAAGACCAGCATCGCCGAGAACTTCATGCGCTCGGCAAAGGCGCCGACGATCAAGGCCGGGGTGATGATGGCGAACGTCATCTGGAAGGTGATGAACACCGCTTCAGGGAACAGCGCGGTGGCCGAGGTCAGGCTGTTGGGCGTGACGCCGCTGAGGAAGGCCTTGGAGAAGCCGCCAACGAAAGAGTTGAAGTTGAGCACGCCCTTTTCCATACCGGCGGTATCGAAGGCCATGCTGTAGCCGTAGACGACCCAGAGAATGCTCATCAGGCCGGTAATTGCAAAGCACTGCATCATCACCGACAGCACGTTCTTGGAACGCACCATGCCGCCATAGAACAGGGCCAGGCCTGGAATGGTCATGAACAGCACCAGCGCCGTTGCGGTCAGCATCCAGGCGGTGTCGCCGGAGTTCAGCGCTGGGGCAGCTTCCTCTGCCAGGGCAAGCCCGGGCATTACGAGGGACAATAGGGCTCCTAGCCCTGCGATCTTACGCAGAGTCATGTTGTTTTCTCCTGGGGCGTTGGGTTTGGTGAGGCTTTGTTGCTGCTTAAATCGCGTCGGTATCGGTTTCGCCGGTACGGATGCGGATTGCCTGCTCCAGATTCACCACGAAAATCTTGCCGTCACCAATCTTGCCGGTGTTGGCTGCCTTGGTGATGGCTTCGATTACCCGATCAAGGTCCTTGTCATCGATGGCGACATCGATCTTCACCTTGGGCAGGAAATCGACCACATATTCAGCACCGCGATACAGCTCGGTGTGGCCCTTCTGCCGACCGAAACCTTTGACTTCGGTGACGGTGATGCCCTGCACGCCGATTTCCGACAACGACTCGCGCACGTCGTCCAGCTTGAACGGCTTGATGATGGCTGTGACTAGCTTCATGAAACTCTCTCCCGATTTGGTGGACTTGCCCCAGGAAAACAAACCCGTCTCAAGTCTAAGCGCAGCGGTTGGCTTTGTAACGCGTCGTCGGCATCCGGCTCCGCGTGCGCACTGCCTGGTCACAAGGAACTGCTTCAGTGCATGGCTCGTACAGGTCTTTGCAGAAACCTTGCCAGTTCGGACAAAGCGCCGAAAAACAGAGCGTTATGTGATTTGGTCGGGATTGGCCAGTCGCCAGCATTGGAAACATGCACAGTTTCGGTGCGCCGAGGCGGGGCAAGCTGCGCGAAAAATGTGCAACTGATTGAAAACCGCACGCGCTCTTTGTGGGGGCGGCCTTGCGTCGCGATGGGGCTGCGAAGCGCCCCTACGATTTGTGCCTTGGTGCCGATATTGCCGGGGCCGCTGTGCAGCCCAATCGCCACGCAAGGCCATTCCCACAAAGGCCAATGTGCACTCAGGCGCCAGGTTTGTGCGTGCTACACTGGCGGCCATTTCTCCGTTTCAGTGGACAGCCCCATGCTCGCGCCCAAAGCCCTTCTCGATGCCCTGAGCGACCAGGCCTCGCGCCTGTTCAGCAGCGATGCCGCCCAGCCCCGTGCGGAACTGGAAAGCCAGTTCAAAGTGTTGATGCAAGGTGCCTTCAGCAAGCTGGACCTGGTCAGCCGCGATGAGTTCGACAGCCAGATGGTCGTGCTGGCGCGCACCCGCGCACGCCTCGAGGCCTTGGAAAAACAGGTAGCCGAGCTGGAAGCGCGGCTGAACCCAACTTCACAGGATGAGTGAATGCAGCCCTCCAGCGCATACCCGGTACTGTTGTTTTCCTACGGCACCTTGCAGGATAAAGCCGTGCAACTGGCCAACTTTGGCCGTGAGCTGAACGGCCAGGCCGACCGTATGCCGGGCTACCGCCTGGACTGGGTCGAGATCACTGACCCGGACGTACTGGCGACCAGCGGCAAGTCCCATCACCCCATCGTTTCCCCCAGCAGCCAGGCCAACGACAGCGTGGCCGGTATGGTCTTCCAGATCAGCGAAGACGAACTGGCAGCGGCGGACCGCTATGAAGTTGCCGACTACAAGCGTGTCGCCGTCACCCTCGCATCGGGCCTGACAGCCTGGGTTTATGTGCGCGCCTAAGCCCCTCCGATGCAGGTTGAACCCGTAACGACTCGGCGTGGGTAAAGGCCTGTTTCGGTGGTAGCTCGCTTGCATGCAAGGTGCCGCGGAACAACGCCGCCCCGCACTGAGTAAACAATGTCTTCACCCGGTTGTGCGAATTGAGGATCTGGGCCTGGATATCACCAATGGCCGTATCCCTTGGTTGCAAGCTGGCCGCTCGGTTGACCCATTCGATGGCGGCAAAGCGGCTTTGCTTGCGGGTGCCACGCCCCTGCATCCAGGCCAGCCCCAGTTCGGCGCTGGCACGCCCTGCAAGCCACGGGTCCGGGTGCTCGACCAGGCTCAGCAGGTAAGCAACCGCCTCGGTCCGCTCCTGCGCCTCACCAAACCGGCGCAACAAAATCCCCAGATGCAAACGCGCACGCGCGTTGATCTGCGGGTTGCCCAGCGCGTCGACAAGCAGGCGCCTGACCGCCAGCATGGCACTGCGCTCGTTCAAATCCTCATCGCCGTCCATGCGCAGGCAGGCCAGGTTGTATTTGGCCTGCCTGCTGCCCGCCTCCACCGCACGCTGCAGCCAGTACCCGGCGGCCTCGTCATCCAGGTAATGCGCCGGGGTGTTGGCCAGGCCGCCATGGTGCAGCTCGTACAAGGCCAGGGCAGCACCCGGCAGGTTCAGTTCGGCGAAGCGTTCGTACAGGTAGCAGGCCACTTCATGCCGGTTGGCTGCCCACAGCACCCGTGCCACTTCAAGCACTTCGAACCCCGGTGCCTGGCCCGCGCACTGGCGATTCACCGCCCGTTGCAACCATAGCCTTGCCTGCTCGGCCGAGCGTGGCAGCGCCCACAGCCCAAAACGGTGCCCGGCCGCGCGTAATGCACAGGCAGCAGCATGTGAACGGCCGTCACACAGGCGCTCAATAGCGCCGTGTAGCAGTTGCCTCTCATCTACCATGCCATCGCGCAGTATCAGCTCGACCAAACAGCGAAACGGCACGCCCATGGCGCGGATGGCGCCAAGATCGGCATTGCACGCCACGCTCGCGGCAAAGTCGCGCATAGCGCCAGCATGGTCGCCCAATGCCCTGCTGTGCAGCGCCCCCCGCCATGCCAGAACGACAGCACGTTCCCTGGGCCTCAACGGGCGTTGTGACCAGTCTTCGAACACGTGCTGCCAGTCGGCTACGGCCTGCACCTTGTCAGCCTGTGGCAGCTTCAGCCGGCCTTCGACAGCCATCCAGCGCAGCGCATTACGCAAACGCTCGTCCCAGGTTGCGCACAGCGGGCCATTGACCAACAGCTCGAACGCATCGAGGCTGCCGCCCCAGCGGGGCAGCAAGTACACAGCAAGGGCCTGGATCGCTTCGAAGCAACCGGGGCGGGCGATCAGCGCATGGCGCAGCCAGTAATAGCGAGGGTCCTCGTTTTCATGGTCGACCCGCTTGCCCAGGTAGTGCGGTAGCGCCTGTGGCAGCTCGGCCAAGGGCAACAACCCATGCCTCACCAGCAACGGCGCTGCAGTTTCCTGTACCTCTACATCGGCATGGGCACTGGGCCTGAAGCGTGCAGGCTCCCCCTGGAACAGTTGGAGCAACCAACCAGGCTCATGGAGCTGCGCACTGATGCGCAGCATGCCAATGGCCGCTGCCACGGGGTGCGCAGAGCGGTCCATTGCACGCAACAGGTGCGCGGTGGCGGATTCACAAATTTGCGCGACCGCCAGCAAGCGTGCAGCGTTGCGTGGGCCATCAACCTGCACCTGGCAGGCCCGGTGGAAGCAGTGCATACCCATTACCACTTGTGGGTGGTAAGCCCTGGGGCACGCGTCAATCCAGGCTCTGAGCACTTGGCTCAGGGCCCTGTCGCCCTGGTTTTCCTGGTCGAGCAGCATGTGCCCTTCAATGGCCGCCAGGTAGGCCGGGAACTCGCCGGGCGGGGCTTGGCGCCATTGAGCCTCAAGCTTGTCGAAAAAGCGGTTGAGTTCAACGAATGCACTGGCCTGCACCAGTTCGCGAATTGCCTGGTGCGTGCGGGTGAGCATTTGCACGGTGCAATACCTCAAGTCCATTTGAAAGAAGACGCAGTGCCATCCCATGGCAACTGCGGTTGCCCAACAACACTAAGTCATACCTGACGACTGCGCAAAGCCTATTGGATCCATTTTTGCCGAAGCGCATGAAAGCGCAGGGAAAACCCCTGCCCTGAAAAACCACGACGCACACTTGTTGCGCCTGCCATGGCAGCACTGGCTATTCTTTGCCCAGCCGCAGGAAGCGGCATTTTCCAGCAACAACGGAGTGTTCATGTCTCTAGCCCTCGTCCACAGCCGCGCCCAGGTAGGCGTGCAGGCACCGGCGGTCAGCGTCGAAACCCACCTGGCCAACGGCCTGCCTCATCTCACCCTGGTCGGCCTGCCGGAAACCACGGTCAAGGAAAGCAAGGACCGGGTGCGCAGCGCCATCGTCAACTCCGGGCTGAAGTACCCGCAGCGGCGCATTACCCAGAACCTCGCCCCCGCCGACCTGCCCAAGGATGGCGGCCGATATGACCTGGCCATCGCCCTGGGCATCCTCGCCGCCGACGGCCAGGTGCCGATTGCCACCCTGGCCGATATGGAATGCCTGGGCGAACTGGCGCTGTCGGGGAAATTGCGCCCGGTGCAGGGTGTGCTGCCTGCGGCACTGGCGGCACGCGAAGCAGGCCGGGCGCTGGTGGTACCACGGGAAAATGCCGAGGAAGCCAGCCTGGCCGGCGGGTTGGTGGTGTATGCGGTGGGCCACCTGCTGGAGTTGGTCGCCCACCTGAACGGCCAGGTGCCGCTGCCGCCCTACGCAGCCAACGGCCTGATCCTGCAGCAACGCCCCTACCCGGACCTGAGCGAAGTGCAGGGCCAACTGGCAGCCAAGCGTGCCTTGCTGCTGGCTGCGGCAGGGGCGCACAACCTGTTGTTCACCGGGCCGCCCGGCACCGGCAAGACCTTGCTCGCCAGCCGCCTGCCCGGGCTGCTGCCACCGCTGGACGAGCACGAAGCGCTGGAAGTGGCGGCAATCCAGTCGGTCAGCGGGAAAGCGCCGCTGAACAGCTGGCCAAAGCGCCCCTTTCGCCATCCCCATCACTCTGCGTCCGGCCCGGCGCTGGTCGGTGGCGGTAGCCGACCGCAACCAGGTGAAATCACGCTCGCCCATCACGGCGTGTTGTTTCTCGACGAACTTCCGGAGTTTGAGCGGCGCGTACTGGAAGTGCTTCGCGAGCCACTGGAGTCAGGTGAAATCGTGATTGCCCGTGCCCGCGACAAAGTGCGTTTCCCCGCGCGCTTCCAGCTGGTGGCGGCGATGAACCCCTGCCCTTGCGGCTACCTGGGCGACCCCACTGGCCGCTGCCGTTGCAGCACCGAGCAGATCGCGCGCTATCGCAACAAGCTGTCCGGGCCACTGCTGGACCGCATCGACCTGCACCTGACCGTGGCTCGCGAGAGCACTACATTGAACAACCAGCCTTGCGGTGAAACCAGTGCCGATGTCGCCGTCAGGGTGGCTGAAGCGCGGGAGCTGCAGCACAGGCGACAAGGGTGTGCGAATGCATTTCTCGACCTTGAAGGTTTAAGGCATCACTGTGGGTTGGTAGCGGCGGACCAAGTCTGGCTGGAAGGGGCCTGCGAGCGGCTGACCTTGTCGCTACGCGCGGCGCACCGGTTGTTGAAGGTGGCGCGGACGTTGGCGGACCTGGAGGGATGCGAGACGATTGGCCGGACGCACCTGGCCGAGGCCCTGCAGTACCGGCCGGGGAGCAGTTAGATTGCCAGGGCTGTGATGCCCCCTGCAGGCGCGGGTTTACCCGCGAAGAGGCCGGCACAGCCAATACCTCACTGACCGCCGGCCAAAGCCTCTTCAACCACCTTCAGCAGCACCTCTTCAGAAAACGGCTTGCCCAGGCAGGCCAGTGCCCCAAGGCCCATCGCTGCCCGTACCGAGCCATCATCCCAATGTGCCGACATGCAGATCACCGGCAAGCGCCTCCCCCGCTGTGCCAGCTCACGCTGTACCTCCAGCCCGCTCATTCCCGGCATCTTCAGGTCCAGCAACACACAACCCGCCTCGCCCGCCAGTGGCGAGGCCAGGAAGGCGTGCCCGGCGGAAAACGACAAGGTCTCGAACCCCGCCGAGCGCAGCAGGTTAGCCAGGCTTTTGCGCACCGAGGCATCGTCGTCGACGATGCACACCCCTCTGCTCATGCGCCGCCCAGGCTCGCAGACCGCGCTCCGAGGAGGTTGTGCATGGCCGCAAGCTCCAGCAGCGAGCGGGACTGCATTTTGTTCATGATGTTCTTCTTATGCACCTTGGTCGTCACCTCGCTGGTGCCGATCTGCCTGGCGATCTGCTTGTGCGACAAGCCGCCGACCACCAGCGAGAAGACCTGGCGCTCACGCTGAGTCAGGCGCTGGTACTTTTCCTCGACCTGCCGCGCCTGCAGCCACTTGCGGCCTTCGGCCACGGCCCGAGCGCGCACTGCCTGCAACAGGGTCAGCAACTGGTCTTCATCGAACGGCTTGGTCAGAAACTCCACCGCCCCGGCGCGCATGGCCTGGACGGTCATCGGGATGGTGCCGAAGCCAGTCATGAACACGATCGGCCAGGGCAGCGCCAGCCGGCACAGCGCATCCTGTACCTCCAGGCCGCTTGTGCCAGGCAAGTGCATGTCCAGCAGCAGGCAGGCACAGGGGGTTTCCAGGCGGGCCTCGAACAGCGCCTCGGCACTGGCAAACAAGTGGTGCGGGATGTCCTGCGAGCGCAACAGCCGGCCCAACGCGGTGCGCACCGACGGGTCGTCATCCACCACCAGCACCGGCACATTCACGCGCTCATCGAGCGGCTCGACAGTCTCGGCCAGGCTGCGCAGCAATGACCTGCCCAGTGCCTGACCAGGGACCTCGAGGCTGATCTGCGCGGCCAAGCGATAGCCCCGGCGCGGCACGGTCTGGATCAGGCTACGGTCGCCAAAGGCCTTGCGCAGCAAGGACACCTGCACCTGCAAGTTATTGTCCTCGACCACCGTGCCGGACCACACCTGGCTGAACAACTCGTCCTTGCCGACCACGCGGCCCTTGGCCCTGATCAGCGTGGCCAGCACGTCGAAAGCACGCCCACCCAACAGGATCGGCTTGCCGTCGACAAAGACTTCGCGCCGCTCCAGCGACACCTGGGCATTGCCTATTCGGATCATGGCTTCCTCGCGCGGGCACAGGCGTTTTCGCTGCCCTGGGCAGCCTAGGCCAGCGTACCCGTTCAGACAATTATCCCGAGGGATAGGTTGGCCAAAGGACTATACAAAAGCCCGCCAGCCCTCAGGGGACGATAACGGACAACAGCGTGCCCGTTCCTGCCAAGCAGGCTGTAACCCGCATCCACGCTGGGCCCGCTGCGTATACTCGCGCCTCAGGATGTCGCTAGCGGGGGTGCTTTATGCTCGATGAACGCCTTGCCCACAGGCCCATCGATTACGACCAGTCAATCGACGAGGGCTGGCTGAACCGGTGCGAAATCAGCGCGCTGGGCCAGGAAGGTGAGCTCAGCTATTTCCGCCTGCGCGACCCCGCTTCACATCAAGCCTGGATCGCCGTGCGCGCGCCGCTCGAGGCACCTTCCGCCTGTCAGCGCCTGGAGCGTGACTACCGCCTGCAACTGGACCCGCAGTGGGCGGTGATCCCCTCGGCGTTCGTGCGCTCGGCCGAAGGCCCGTTACTGGTGTACCCGGCCGGACGCTCAGTCGCCGACCTGATTGCTGAAGGCCCTGCGGCGCTGGAGCCGTTTCTCGACATTGCGGTGAACGCTGCCCATGCGTTGGCGCAAGCGCACGAACGCAATGTGCTGCACGGTACACTGCAGCCCGAGCATGTGTGCCTGCGTGCCCACCAGCGGGTGCGCCTGGGCTTCTTTCGCGCCGACCCAGCAGAACGGATCAGCGAACAGGGCACCCCGCTCGGCAACTGGGCCTACCTGGCGCCGGAGCAGGTTTGCCCGCACGGAAGCAGCAGCGACCGACGCAGTGATATCTATGCCCTGGGGGCAATCCTCTACCAGTTACTGGTAGGCGAACTGCCGCTGGCCGGGCGCGACACCCAGCACTGGCGACAGCTGCATGCTGGTGTGCAGCCGCGGGCGGCCGGCGAAGTGGACAGCAAGGTGCCGCCCCCCCTCAGCCTGGTCCTGGCAAAGGCCTTGACCAAAGAGCCGGACGCCCGCTACCAGAGCGCGCGCGCCTTTGCAGTGGACTTGGCTCACTGCCAACGGCAGTGGGCCGCCCACAAAACCATGGCACCCTTCACCCCAGGCTGCGCCGACCCGGTAGCGCCCGACCACGCACGCCTGTATGGCCGCAGCGCCGAGCAAAAGGCTATCGCCCTGCTGCTCAAGGCCTTGCATCGCGACAGCAAACCACAAGCCCTGGTCATCTACGGCGCTGCTGGCATGGGCAAGTCGAGCCTGGTCAAAGCAGCTCTCAAGGCCAACGCCGAAGGTTACTGGGCCGTCGGCACGTGCAACAGCCACGCCCAAGCAGTGCCCTACACGCCCTGGATCGAAGTACTCGGTGCCCTGACTACCCAGTTGCTGGCCAAGAACAGTCAGGACCTCGTCACCCTGCGTCGCGAAATCCAGCGCCGCATCAAAAGTCATGGCCGTCTGCTTGGCAAGCTGGCCCCGGACCTGCAACTGATTCTCGGCCCCTTGCCCCAATTACCCGCCAAGCCCACGCGCCTTGCGTTGCACAAGGAACTGCACGCGATCATTGAATTCCTGCAGGTTTTCAGCCGGCCTGGCCAACCGCTGGTGCTGTTCTTCGACGACCTGCAATGGGCCGACGACGCCACCCGGCAACTGCTGGCCCAACTGCTGGCTAACGTGCCGGCTAACCTGCTGCTGATTGTCACCCAGTGCAACGATACGCCCACCACCAGCGCACCGTTGGCCATACCCGCAACAGTGCGAAGCACCACGCTGAACCTGCGGCCGCTGGCCGTTGGAGCGGTGGCCGAGCTGATTGGCGAGCGCTTCCATGTTGCCCCCGAGGCCGCATTTCAACTGGCCGAGCGGGTGCACGGCAAGACGGCGGGCAACCCGTTTTTCATCAACCAGATTCTCAGGGCCATGGTCGAAGACCAGCTGTTCATCTTCGACACCCAGGCCATGCGCTGGTCATGGTGCCTGCAGGCCGTGGCCCGGCACTGCTACTCCGACAATGTCGCCGACCTGATGGTCCACCGCCTGGAGCGCCTGACGGCACCGCAACGCGACCTGTTGCGGGTCGTCAGCGCGGCGGGCAGCCACTGCGATGAACACCTGCTTCGGCAAGTGCTCGCCCAACCGCCAGGCGAACCCTTGAAAGCCTTGATTCGCGCCGGTTTCCTGCAACCGGGCCAGAATGGCTTAGGCTGCACTCATGACCGGGTGATGGAGGCCGCTTATGCACTCACGCCCGTGCACGAGCGCGCCTCGCTGCATGCACGCATCGCCCTGGCCATGCGCCAGGCTTGGCCAGGGCGAACGCACGAGGTGTTGTTCGAGCTCGCCAGCCAGCTGCAACGCGCCAGCCCATGCGGGTTTGCAGCGGATGACTGCGAAGCGTTCCTGCAGCTTTTACGCGAAGCCGCATCCCGCGCACGCGACACCGGCGCCTTCGAACAGGCCGCTGGCTACCTGCACACCGCCGAGCAGTTGCTGCACCACAGCGCCACGCTGGAAAGCCGCGCCACGCATGGCTTTGCCGTCGCCTGCATGGCGACGGAGTGCGACATGCAACTGTCGCGAACGATCGCAGCGCAGGCCCGCCTCACTGAATGCCGCCAGCGTGCCCGCTCGGTGTTGGACCAGGCGCGGGCGTGCCGGCTGCAGGCACTGCTGTACACCTTGCACGGTGACTATCAGGCGGCTATCGACAGCGCCCTGGACGGCCTGGACTTGCTGGGCATAAGCCCGGTGCGGGGCATCGACTGGCAAGAGGTCGAGGCCAGTCATGCCCATGTGCAGGCGTTGATCGAACAGAAGGACCGGCATTGCCTGGAGTCACTGCCGCGCACCGATTCGGAGGAAGTGACGGTTGCCATCAGCCTGCTGGCCACTCTGTCATCATCCTTCTTCGTGAAGGACGACATCTGCTTCCTGCACCTGGCCAAGCTCATGGAGATGTCGCTACTGCACGGCGTTGCCCCTGGCAGCACCTACGGCATGGCCTGGTACGGCGTGATGATTGCCGAGCGTTTTGGCGCTTACCATGATGGCCATGCCTGTTGCCTGGCCGCGCTCAAGCTGATCGAGCGGCACGGTTTCGACGCTGATCTGACCAGCGCGTTGCTGGCCCTGGACCAGGTCAGCGCCTGGACCTCGCCCATGGAATTCGCCCGACGTACCGCGCTGGACGCGGTCGACTCGGCGCGCCTGAGCGGTGACCTGGCGATGAGCTGCTATGCCTGCAACCACCTGGTTTCAGATTCGCTGTTCATGGGCCGCTACCTGCCGGACGTGGTCGAGGAAGTGGCGCAAGGCCTGGCCACTGTGCGTCGCCACGGCTACGGCGATATCGAGCAGATCCTGCTGGCCCAGCAAGCGTTCGTCGCCAACCTGAGCGGCACGCCCTGCCCCGCCCCGGCCACCGCCTCGAGGTCGCCCACCACGCGGTTCTTCCAGCACCTGTTCGCCGCCATGTGCGCCTTCTACATGGGCAATATCCCGAAGGCCATGCGCGACCTGGCATTGGCCGGTGACAACAGCTGGGCGGCACCGGCGCACATCAACCTGGCTGACTATCATCTGTTCCGCGCCCTGGCCCTGGGCAGCCCCGAGGCCCCGGGCAGTCTTGCCGACAAGCTGCGCCAGTTGCAGGCCCTGCGCGAGCGCTTCAGCCGCTGGGCCGGCTTCAACCCGGCCACCTTCCGCAACAAGCAGTTGCTGATCGAGGGCGTCATCGCCAAGCTCGAAGGCGACGGCCTGGCCGCGATTCGCTGCTTTGACCAGGCGCAAATCGCCGCCACCGCTGCCGGTTTCATCCACGAGCAGGCACTGGCCCACGAACAGCTGGCCGAGGTGTGCATCCCCAGCGGCCTGATCTCCGGCGCCAACCTGCACCTGCGTATCGCCCGCGACTGCTTCCATATCTGGGGCGCGACCGGCAAGGTGCACCAGCTTGAGACGTTGCATCCGTTTCTGCGCACCCAGCCGATTCAGGAGACCTACCGTGCCACCCACCAGGCCAGGCTGGACCTCGAAGCCGGCATCGAAGCCGCGCGGGCGCTGTCCGAGGAAGTGCTGCTCGAAGGCCTGATCGAAACCCTGATGGGCCACCTGACCCAGCACTCCGGCGCCGACCATGGCGCGCTGCTGATTGTAAGCGGCGCCGAATTCCAGATGGCCGCCCTGGCCTACATCGATGATGCCGGGCTGCACGTGAGCATGGACAACTGCCAGAAGTTCATGACCCAGGCACCGCTGTCAGTCATCAACACCACCATGCGCACCCGCAAACCGCTGGTGCTCAACGATGCCCTCAGTGAGTGCCCGGAGGCCTTCCGCCAACAGCTGCAAGCGCGCAACGCCCGCTCGGTGCTGTGCCTGCCGCTGGTGATCCAGGGCGTGCTGATCGGCCTGGTGTACCTGGAAAACCGCCTTGTGCCCCACCTGTTCGGCGGTCAGCGCCTGGCCATGCTGGAAATCCTCGCCTCACAGGCAGCGGTGTCGCTACAAACGGCCAAGTTCTACACACGCCTGGCCGAAGAAAACCAGATCCGCGCACAGATGGAGGCTGAGTTGCGCCGCTCGCGTGCGGAACTGGCGCGCAGTGCGCACTTGCAGGCGATGAATGAGCTGTCAGCGTCCATCGCCCACGAGATCAGCCAACCGCTACTGGGCATCGCCTCCAATGCCGCGGCCAGCCTGCGCTGGTTGAAACGCCCCAACCCCGACCTGGAAGAAGCAATTGCCGGCCTGGAAGACATCCGCAACGACAGCGAACGGGCCGGCAACATCGTGCGGGCGCTGCGGTCCCTGGCCAAGCAGTCACCGATGCAACTCAAGGCGGTGAAGCTGGACGAATTGATCCGCGAGGTGGTGCGCCTGACCTCGGCCGACGCCGCCAAGGGCAAGGTGGATGTGCAGACGCAGCTGAAGGCCGGGGTGTGCGTGACAGCCGACCCGGTGCAGTTGCAGCAGTTGGTGTTCAACCTGATTACCAATGCCCTGGAAGCGTTGTCGGGGTATCGCAGTGACGGGGTGCTGAAGATTGCGTCGGCGGTGGTCGAGGATGGGGTGGAGGTCTGCGTGGACGACAACGGGCCGGGTATCGCGGCGGACGAGCGGGAGCGTGTATTCGATGCCTTTCACTCCACCAAGACCGGTGGCATGGGGATGGGCTTGGCGATCTGCAGTTCGGTGGCCCAGGCCCACGGCGGGCAGTTGCAGGCGCTGGTGTCGCAGTTGGGTGGATGCCGGATTCGTTTCAGTCTGCCTGTGAGTCACGCATAGCCTGTGCCGGCCTCTTCGCGGGTTTACCCGCGAAGAGGCCGATTCAGGATTACATCAACGCGAGGCCAGCGCCGCGTAGCTGTTCATCAGGTTGCGGTAGTTGGGAATACGCTGCGACAGCAGGTTGCCCAGCCCTTCGATGTCGTTGCGCCAGTCGCGGTGCAGTTCGCAGGCCACCGAGAACCAGTTCATCATCTGCGCACCCGCCTGGGTCATGCGCACCCAAGCCGCTTGCTGCACGGTTTCGTTGAAGGTGCCCGAGGCATCGGTCACCACGAACACTTCAAAGCCTTCCGCCAGCGCCGACAGGGTCGGGAATGCCACGCACACATCGGTCACCACACCGGCGATGATCAGTTGCTTGCGGCCCGTGGCCTTGATTGCCTTGACGAAGTCTTCGTTGTCCCAGGCGTTGATCTGGCCCGGACGGGCAATGTACGGCGCATCCGGAAACATTTCTTTCAGCTCGGGCACCAGCGGGCCATTCGGGCCTTGCTCGAAGCTGGTGGTGAGGATGGTCGGCAGGCCAAAGAACTTGGCCAGGTCGCCCAAGGCCAGCACGTTGTTCTTGAATTCGTTGGGCGAAAAATCCTGCACCAGCGAGATCAGACCGGTCTGGTGGTCGACCAGCAGCACCACGGCGTCGTCTTTGTTCAGGCGCTTGTAATCGGGTTGGCTCATGGGGTGACTCCTTGGGTTGGGATAACGGGCCGGCACTGTCCGCAGGGGGTTATACCGGTGGATAGCTTCGGCTTAAGAAAGTACCTGCGCCTGCCGCCAGGCCTTGGGTGGCTGGCCGACCAGGCGGCTGAAAGCGCGGGTGAAATGGGCCTGGTCGCAAAAACCGCATTCCAGGCTCACATGGGTGATAGGCGCCTCGGTGGTGAGCAAGCGCTTGGCCTTTTCCATGCGCGCCAGCAGGCGCCAGGCCTGCGGCGAAAGGCCGGTGTTGACTTTGAAGGCGCGGGAAAAGTGGCTGCGTGTGAGGTTGCATACCGCAGCGATCTCAATGATCGACAACGGGCTGTGCAACATCAGCTCCTTGGCCCGGCGCAGCCGCGCGGGCGTGAGTGCGCCGGGGGGTTGCAGCGGCGCTTCGGGCGTCCCAGGGTACATGGCGACTCTCCTGTTCAATGCAGAAAGTCTCGCCCCCGGCACATGACGAAGTCCTGAGCCAAACCTGAATTGTTGTTAATTGTGCGCTGCTGGCCCTGGGCGTTTTGCCGATATCTTAAGATGCGTTTCGTATTCAGCTTCTGGCCGCTACCTGCGGCCGGCATTCAAGGCGACAGAGGCATGCAGGAAAAACCCGCCCACCGCACCGTGGCCATGGTGCTGTTCAACGATGTGCTACTGCTGGATGTCACCGGCCCCATGGATGCATTCGCCATCGCCAACCGGTTCTTGCCTGCAGCACGGCAATATCGGCTGCTGACCTTGGCCGAGGGGCAAGCAGTGGTGCGCGGCTCATGCGGCCTGAAGGTGGTGGCAGACCAGCGCCTGGAAGACTTGCCGGAGGCCGTCGACCTGTTGCTGGTGCCGGGCGGCCCAGGGGCCTATGACACCGCCCTGCCAGGGATCGAGCGCTGGCTGCCCAAGGCCGCACGCCAGGCGAAGCGCTTCGGCGCCATCTGCACCGGGGTGTTCCTGCTGGGGCGGGCCGGGTTACTGAATGGCTATCGCTGTACCACCCACTGGAACTACGTGGAGCGCCTGGCACAGGCGTTCCCCGAGGCCAAGGTGGAGACCGAGCAGATCTACGTGATGGACCGCTGCCTGATCACCTCGGGCGGTATCACTGCTGGGATCGACCTGGCATTGGCGGTGGTGGCCGAGGACCATGGCAAGGCGCTGGCCCTGGAAGTGGCCAAGGTACTGCTGGTTGCCCGCCACCGTCAGGGCGGGCAGACACCCTACGGGCCGTTGCTGGCTGCGGTACCACGCGATGACTCGCCGATTGCCCGGGTACAGGCCTATATCGTCGACCACATCGAGCAGGCGTTCACCGTGCAGAAAATGGCCGAACTGGTGGCCATGAGCGGGCGCAACTTTGCCCGGACGTTTCAGCGTGAGGTGGGCATTACGCCGCTGCAGTACCTGCAGAATGCGCGCATCGATCGCGCACGCAAGCTGCTCGAATGCGGTGACCTGCCGATGAAGGTGGTGGCGGCGCAGTGCGGGTTTGGCAGTGACCGACACATGCGCAAGGTATTCTTTGAGCGAATTGGCATGACGCCGGCGCAGTATCGGGCACAGTTTGGTGGCGGTGAACAGTCGGATTAGCGCTGCCTTCCTCGCGGGCGCGCCCGCTCCCACAGAGACAGCACAGGCCTTGAAGCCTGGGTAGGCGCCGGCACCGATTGTCACCCTGAACAGGACAATGTTTCTTCCCGTCAGATGATTGTCTGACCCCACCCCACCCCTCAGAATTGTCCGTCAAACTGTTCGAACGCTGCCCCGGCAGCTCATGGAGTACGAGCCAATGCCACACGAAGGCAGCCTTCTACAAACCGCGGTGATCTTCCTGCTTGCCGCCGTCCTCGCCGTCCCCCTGGCCAAGCGCCTGCAACTGGGTGCCGTGCTCGGCTACCTGCTCGCCGGTGTGGTCATCGGCCCGCAAGCACTTGGCCTGATCCGCGACACAGAAAGCGTGGCGCACATTTCCGAACTGGGCGTGGTCTTGCTGCTGTTCATCATCGGCCTGGAACTGTCGCCCAAACGCTTGTGGCTGATGCGCAAGTCGGTGTTTGGTGTCGGCACTGCCCAGGTGGTGCTGACCGGTGCAGTCATCGGCGCCATCGCCCTGTTCGGTTTCAGCCAGACGCTGCCAGCAGCCATCGTGCTCGGCCTGGGCCTGGCGCTTTCGTCCACCGCCCTTGGCCTGCAGAGCCTGGCCGAGAGCAAGCAGCTCAATGCACCGCACGGCCGTCTGGCGTTCGCCATCCTGTTGTTCCAGGACATCGCCGCGATCCCGCTGATCGCCTTGGTACCGCTGCTGGCCGCCAGTGGCCCGGACACCAGCCAAGGCGACAGCCTGCAACACGGCCTGAAGGTATTCGCCAGCATCGCCGTGGTGATCATCGGCGGTCGCTACCTGTTGCGCCCGGTGTTCCGCACCGTGGCCCGCACCGGCCTGCCGGAAGTGTCTACTGCCACCGCACTGCTGGTGGTGATTGGCACCGCCTGGCTGATGGAAGAAGCGGGTATCTCCATGGCCCTTGGCGCTTTCCTCGCCGGCCTGCTGCTGGCCGACTCGGAATACCGTCACGAGCTGGAATCGCAGATCGAACCCTTCAAGGGCCTGCTGCTGGGGCTGTTCTTCATCAGCGTGGGCATGGGCGCCAACCTGCGCCTGCTGCTGGAAATGCCACTGGTGGTGCTGGGCCTGACCCTGTTGCTGGTGGCCGTGAAGCTGCTGTTGCTGATAGGCGTCGGCCGCTTGGTCGGCGGCCTGAACAGCGCCAGCGCCCTGCGCCTGGGCATGGTGCTGGCGGCCGGTGGCGAGTTCGCCTTCGTGGTGTTCAAGCTGGGCAAGGACCAGGGCCTGTTCGACACCCAGACCTACGACCTGCTGCTGATGACCATTACCCTGTCGATGGCCATCACCCCGCTGCTGATGCTGGGTTGCGCCCGCGCCCTCAAACGCCCGCAACCGGCGCGTGAAGTGCCCGAGCAATACAAGCAGATCCAGACGGATACGCCGCGGGTGGTGATCGTCGGCATGGGCCGCATGGGCCAGATCGTCGCGCGCATCCTGCGGGCACAGAAGATCCCGTTCGTTGCCTTGGAAACCTCGGTGGACACCATCGAGATGACCCGTATGTTCGAACAGGTGCCGGTGTTCTACGGCGACCCGCTGCGCCCGGAGGTGTTGCATGCCGCCAAGGTGGGTGAAGCGGAGTACTTCATCATCACCATTGATGACCCTGAAGCCGCCATTCATACCGCCGCACGGGTGAAGCGTCTGTACCCTCACCTGAAGGTGCTGGCCCGGGCGCGCAACCGCCAGCATGTGCACAAACTGGCGGATGTGGGCGCCGAGCCGATTCGCGAGACGTTTTATTCCAGCCTGGAAATGACTCGCCGGGCACTGGTGGGGTTGGGCCTGAGCGATGAACAGGCGGCAGACCGTATTGCGCGGTTCACCCAGCATGACGAAGAGGTGCTGGAGGCCCAGGGGCAAGTGCGTGATGACCGGGCCAAGGTGATGCAGACGGCCAAGGAGGCGCGGGTGGAGTTGGAAAGGTTGTTTGATTCGGATGCGGATTGAGGCCTTTTGGCGCATGCCTTGAGGGTTGTAGTGCGTGTGAGATCGAA